>JAYVME010000311.1:0-4043 GCA_043759115.1 Betaproteobacteria bacterium
TCGTCGAACGTCGGCACGACTTATGTCGATTCCGGCAGCGTCGCGCGCCCCAACCGCATCAGCATTGCCGGGCCAAACACTTTCTTTGCGCTGCCGACCAACGAGACGGGCGGTCCGGTCGGTGCAACCTCGATTTCCGGCACCTTCCGCATCGCCAACTGGGGTTCGCAGCCGGACTGGAACGACATTCCCAATCCAACGACTTCGCTGTGGAAGCAATTGAATACCACGCTTGTCACGAACGCGGGCTCGATCAGCAACGGCGCCACGGCTTCCGTGGCGGACGCCAACGCGATGACTTTCGCCTGGACGCCGTCGCACAACGAGAAGTGTGAGCTGGTCGGTAAGTCCGGCGTACCCGCAAATCAGACGGGCGACGGGGTCGCCATCCCAGGCGACCCGAGCTGCCTGAATGCCAATCCGACGCGTCGCCTGCACCAGTGCATCCTGGTAGAACTGAGCGGTGGCGGGTTTACCTACATACCGCCGAGCATCTACCGCAACATGGATTACGTGAATGCGTCGACCTTCGAGCGCGCCGCTGAAATCAGCGTCGCGGGCCTTGCGCCCGGCGGCGGCGTGCCGCGGGACGTTTACCTCTACCTGCAGACTTTCCAGATGCCGCCGAACGTTGGCGCGCCACCCGCGTCCCCCACGCTGGTGAATTACCAGGAGGTGCTGAAGATCCTGAGCAAGCCGCGCGGGGACAACAACGAGCCGACCGGCGCCGCGGCGGGCACTCCGCCGCAGTCTTCATCCGGCGGCGGCCAGTCGCCGTTCCCGACGACACCACCCGCGAGCGGCGATCTCAACACGTTCAACCAGGTCTACCCGACGTACCTGGTGCATGCGTACCGCGACACCGGCACGACGGTGACCGTAGGCGGCAAGACGCTGAAAGTGCTCAAGTCGCAATCGTCGTTCGGCTACTACGTTCACCATGACGGCGCGCTCGACGGCTGGGATGCAACCCTCGACGGCGCGCAATTGATCGCACCCCATTATTACAAGATCGGGGTACCTGAAGGAGGAACCGCTTCCGTTACGACCAAGGTCGTCGCCCGTGAAAACGGGCACCTGAAATGGCTGTGGTGGCTGATCGCGCTGATCGTGCTCGTATTACTGGTGCTGTTCTTCCGGCGCAAGGCCAAGCCGTAACGCGATGATCCTTTCCCCATTTCCTGGCTCGACGCGCGACGCGGTTGTGTTGCGTCGCGTACGAGCGCGCGGTTCTCAACGGGAACCGTTGCGGGCACGGCAGCATCTGGAGCGGGCGCTGCAAGGGGTGGACTGGATGCCATTTGGCGCCGGCTCCAGCGCTGTTTTTCTGGTGCGCCGCCTCGTCGCCGACCTGCGACCGGGCGAGGCATTCGGTACTGGCGTGTCGAGGGTGTTGCGTGAACTGGCGAGGGCGGGGCGCCGGCCATGGATACACGCCGATGCCGGTGCGGCGCCTGCCGTCTGGTTTGAGGACGAGACCGAAATGGCCGCGTGCCTGGTGCGCGACTGGTTGCGCGGAACGTTGCATGGCTGCTGGTGGTGGCCCGCGGTGTTGGCCGGATCGACGACGGAATCCTGGTCGCGATTGCAGTTGTTGGCTCGCGGCGAAAAACTGGTGCCGGTATTGGAGCGTCTGGCGAAAACCGGCTACGCCGTGAATTGGCTGCGACGCATGAATCAGCACGACGCGGCGATCGCCCTGCAGTCTGTTGCGCTTGCGTACGCCGTACCGCAGGATTGCGTAGCTGTCGCAATGCGGGGACCTGCTCCCG
Organism: Betaproteobacteria bacterium; assembly: GCA_043759115.1. Classification (GTDB taxonomy): domain Bacteria; phylum Pseudomonadota; class Gammaproteobacteria; order Burkholderiales; family SG8-41; genus PALSA-1004. Next base: position 1,773 of record JAYVME010000311.1, read on the forward strand.
GCGCGCGACAAATCGATCGACATTCCGGCATTCCGGTCCGCGCGGATTCGTACAGGGACCGGTCGCAAAGGGCGACAGCGAGGTTGCTGGCCATCGTGCCCGAACTCGAGGAAGCGGACATGCCCGGCGCGGCTTTGCAATTGCTGGTGTGGTCGCTCGTCGCGATTCGAGATTCCGGTTGGTTTCGAACGCCGGATTTTCATTCAGCCGTTTCGATGCTCATCGAAGCGGCTCCCACGAACGCGGCGGCCCATCTTTTCCCGCGAAAGCCGGATGTTTTAGCCGGAAAGGAAAACCCGGTCGAGCCGAGGTCCATCGCTCCGGCGCAGGTTCCGGAGCCGGAATCGACTTCGGCGCGCATCGCGAACCAGCCAGGAAATATCGAAACGCAATGCGGACTCGCCCCGGCTTCCGAAGTGCCAACGGTATCGGGTCCGATCGAAGTCGGTAATTCGGATGGCGACCAAACGCCGGCAGGCTCCGGGGATCCGGCTCTCATTCCCGATCCGGCGGGACCGGCGTTCGTCGAATTCGCTGACACCGCCATGCACGAAATACCGAATGCACCGCCGGAAAAGATGAATGTCCGGGAAGGGGAGCGTGCCGTTCCGTCGATCGAAGCACAAGCGCCAAGGGCCCACACCGAATACGGCGGGATTTTCTATCTGCTCAATGCGGCGCTCGCGATGGGTCTCTATTGTGATTTCACCATGCCACGCGGGAAGAACCTGGATCTGTCGCCGTGGGACTGGCTGGCATTGGTCGGCCGGACCTGGTTCGGTGAGGAGTTCGTCGCCGACCCGGTATGGCTTGTTCTCGAGGAACTTGCCGGACGCGCGCCGGAGGACGAACCGGGCCATGATATCGATTTACCGCCTGGGTGGCTTGATGACCAGGTCGCTGCATTGGACGCCCGATTACAACTCGCCCTCGACCCGGACAGCGCAGACGCTGCAAGTATCCTTGTCTGCCGTCATCGCGCCGCCGTGGAAGTCACCTTATCCTTTGTGCGTGTCCGCCTCGAGTTAGCGGCTCTGCCACTCGACCTCAGGATCGTGGGCCTCGATCGGGACCCGGGCTGGATTCCGGCAGCGGGACGCGCAGTGTATTTCCTTTTCGACTGAGGGCCGCGCGTGAATGCTCCACACGAATCCGCGGACGTGACCCCAGGCGCTTTTGCCGATCTGCCAATGGCGGCGGCCCAGCATTTGCGCATGGCTCTTTTCGGCGTCATCGCGCGCGTGATCGAATCCTGCACTGAAGGCGATATTGCCGTCGCATTGCAAAAGCATCCTTTCCTCGCGGACTATGTCGAAGAACTGCATCTGCGTTCCGGCGCGCGCGAATTTCTCGCTGCCCACTGGTGGAAACTGGTTTGCGCGTGGGAGCGGGAGGCGGCCCTACGCGGAGTGTTCTTGCCGCTCGTCGCGCTCCGCGACGCCGGCCTGGGCGCACTCGAACTCGAGCTGTTGCTGGCCGTGGGATTGGTCGAGGAGGATCCGCGTTTCGGCAATGTTTTCGAAGCGGCGCAAAGAAACGAACGCCGTCCCACGTTCGGGTTGCTGATGGCATGGTGGCGCGATCATGAGGACGGCGAGGATCGTGCCGATGCGGTGCGCTCGGGCTTGCAGCGGCTGATCGATCATGGTTTGCTCCAGCTATCCAATCCCGAAGCGCCCCGCGCCGATTGGGCGCCCGCGCCCGTGCTGCCGATCTGGGATGGATTGCGCGGCGAAGCACCGACGCTGCGCTGGTTGCAATTCAAATCGTACGAAGCGCTGCCGGCCCTCGAGAAGCACGTGGCCCCTGCGGCCGTGCAGGTCGCGTGCGCATCACTGCCCGAACTCCTGGCAAGCCGGCCAGCGCCGGTTCTGTTGCTGCGCGGCCCGGTTCACAACGGCCGCAAGACCCTGGCGGGAGCGTTGGCGCGCGAACTCGGAAAATCCGTTCTGGTCGTGCGTGAAGCCGTCTTCGAGGACGATATTCGGTGGCGCCTGCTGGGCGTGCTGTCCACGATGACGAACGCCGTGCCTGTCATCGAGCTCGAACTGGCGCCGGGCGAAAGCCGAATGCTGCCGGCGATGCCGTTGACCGATTCCCCCTTGTTCGTCGTGACGGGACGACATGGCGCGTGGGGCAGTGCCGTCTCCCGTCCGATGCTGGTAATCGATCTGCCCCTGCCGGACGCCGCACAGCGCGTGCATCACTGGAATGCTGCGCTACCGGAAGGTGCGCCGCGCGAATTCTCCGAGCGCGCGGCACAGATGCGAC
>JAYVME010000312.1:0-4030 GCA_043759115.1 Betaproteobacteria bacterium
TGTTACGGGCATCATCGTCACGCTGCCGGCGCTTGCGATTACGCTCTTATTCGGCGTGCTCAAGTTTCCGAATTTCGCGGTGGGCGCGATGATGACGCTGGCCGCGTACATGGTGTTCGCGTTGAACGTTCAGCTCGGCTGGCCGCTCGTCGTGGCGACCGCGGTCGCCGCGGTTGCGTTTGGCGGTCTGCTGATCGTGGTCGATCATCTGACTTTCAAGCCGCTGCGCGAGCGCGGCTCGATCACATTGATGGTCGCGTCGCTCGGACTCGGGTTCGTGCTGGAGAATATCGCGCGTCTCGCTTATGGCAACACGGCGCGCAGTTTCGCCATCGAACTTGCGCGCCCGTTCCGGTTTCTCGACATTCGCATGAACCGCGAGCAAATGATCATCATCGCGGTATCCACGTTGGCGATGCTCGCGATGTACGTGCTGCTCACGCGCATGCCCATCGGCCGCGCCATGCGCGCGGTGGCGGACAATCCGGCGTTGGCACTCGTGCGCGGCATCGAAAGTCCGCGCATCATCCGCTGGACATGGTTCATCGCCGGCATGCTGCTCGCGGTCGGCGGGGTACTGATCGGCATGGACCGCGCGCTGGAGCCGCCGATGGGCTCGAGCTATCTGATCGCCGTATTCGCGGCGGCGATCCTCGGCGGGCTCGGCAGTCCGCTGGGCGCTTTCGTCGGCGCGCTCATCATCGGCATGGTGAGCGAGTTGTCGACGCTGGTGATAGCACCCAACTATCGCATCGGCATTCCCTTGTGCGCGATCGCGTTGATCCTGATCTTCCGCCCGCAGGGGTTGTTCGGTCAGCCGTATATACGCAAATAAGACGGAAATGAGAAGAAAATGAGTCGCTGATGATTTCCTTCCTCATTCTGATGTCCATCGTGGTGTGCTTCTCCGCGATACTCGCGCTGGCGCTGAATTTCCAGTGGGGACTCGGCGGCATGGTGAATTTCGGGCTCGCCGGTCTTTACGCGCTCGGCGCGTATAGCTGCGCGCTCCTGATGCTCAAGGCCGGCGCCAATACATTTTTTGCGACGCTGGGAGCGATGGCGATCGTCGCCGTGGTGTGTGGCGTAGTCGCATTTGTCACATTGCGCGTGACGGAGGAAGACTACTTCGCGATCGTTACGCTGGGCGTCGGCGAAATGCTGCGGCTGGTGGCGCTGAACGAAGACTGGCTTACCAAGGGCGCGCTTGGCTTGACTGGCATCCCGCGACCGCTGGGGGATGTGGTACCGGCGGAGTATTACCAGTATTTTTTGCTGGGCCTGTCGGTGGCGCTAGTGCTCGGCACGCTGTGGTTTTTGAATGCGATTGCGCGTTCGCCGTTCGGACGCATCATGCGCGCGGTGCGCGAGGATGACGTGGTTGCCGCTACGCTCGGCAAGTACGTGCTGTGGGCGCGCGTGCGTATCTTCGCCATCGGCGGCGCGTTCATCGGGCTCGCCGGTTCGCTGCACGCTTTTTATTACCAGTATATCGATCCGACGCAGTTCTCCACGATCGTGATTGCCTATGCCTTCATGGCGGTGATTGCCGGCGGGCGCGGCGCGCATCGCGGCACAATCTGGGGCGCTGCCGTCGTCATGTTGCTGCTGGAGGGTTCGCGCTTCGTGAAAGACCTGATCCCGGGCGTCGATTCAGACCAACTGGCCGCCATCCGCATCATCATTATTGGCGTCGGCCTCATCATGCTGTTGATTTACCGGCCGCAGGGATTCCTGCGCGAGTACCGGTTGCAAGTGGAATTGAAGTAAGGCACAGTTTGAAGTAAGGCACAGTCGTTTTTCGCGGTTGGGATTCGTCACCAGGAGGCGTCACATGAAAAAGTTTACCCGTCGCAATGTTCTCAAAACGCTAGGCGCAGCCGTGGTGACGCCGCTCGCCGCGCCATTTCTCAACCTCGCTCACGCGCAGGGTGCAACCATACCGATCGGCGTTGCGCTGCCGATGACCGGCAACGCCGGCGCGTACGGGCCCGACATGGCGGAAGCCGCCAAGCGTACGGTGGCGAAAATCAACGGCGGTGGCGGCGTCCTCGGCGGGCGCAAGCTTGAGCTCTTCATCGAGGACTCGGAATCGAGCGCGTCGGTCGCCGCGAATCTTACGCAGAAGTTCATCAACGTGCACAAATGCCAGTCGCTGGTCGGCTATTGGGGCACGCCGGAAGGCATGTCGTCACGGCCGATCGCGATCCAGAACAAGGCGGTGCTCATGGTATCGAGCGCGGCCAACGCGATCACCGAGGGCGACACTCAGGGTTACGTGTGGCGCTTCCAGATGAAAGCGACCGACTGGGGCATCGTGATCGGACGCGCGGTGCAGCGCCTGGGTTACAAGAGCATCGGCCTCATGGGACTGCAGAACGCTTTCGTGCTGCCGATCATGAAAGGCGTCGAAGAGCAGGTGAAAGCGTCCGGCCGCACGGTGACCGACTCGCTGATTTACAACCCCGAGCAGCCGTCGTATCGCGCCGAGGTGGAGCGCATATTCGGCAAGCAGCCGGAGGCGGTGTGCTGCTTCGGGCTCTTACCGGATTTCGTATCGATCATGAAAGAAGTTTATCGCGGCGGTTTCGACAGCAAGGTTGTCGCGCTGTCGATCATGGCCGACGCGGAAGGCAAATTTGTCGAGGCGGTCGGCGCGCAGGTGGCCGAAGGCATCCGGCACTTTCAGCCGATGCCGGATACCAGCGCGCCCGCCTACAAGAAATTCACCAAGCTCATGGGCGCGCCCGAGGATAAATTGTTCCTGTTTCCGCCCAACACGCACGACCAGATTGCGGTCACCGCGATGGCGATGGAAAAAGCCAAAAGTTCGATCGCGGCGGACTGGTCGAAGCAGATCATGGCGGTGTGCAACGGTCCCGGTGAAAATGTCGACGACGTGGTCGACGCACTGAAGCTGATTCGTTCCGGCAAGGCGATCAATTTCAACGGCGCCGGATCGACGTGCGACTTCACGCAAGGCGGTGATCAACTGGGACGCGGCATGGGTCAGTGGATCATCAAGGGCGGAAAAAGTGTTTTTATCGAGTACGCGAAACCGTAATATTCGGGACACGCAGCCGCCGGCGTGCGGCATTTCCGGGGTCAAATTCAAAAGGAGAAATCATCATGAGTAACGTCAAGATACATCCAGCGGTTGATGGTGGATTAAAACCCGCGGCGGCGGGCTTTGCCGGCGGCACGCTGTTGTGCGACTGCGCGCAGAACAAGGTCGAGGTGACGATCAAAGGACAGTGCGCGCACAATCATGTGTGCGGCTGTACGAAGTGCTGGAAACCGAAAGGGGCGCTGTTCTCGCAGGTTGCCGTCGTCGCGCGTGAAAACCTCAATGTGAAAGCGAACGGGAACAAGCTCGCGGTGGTGGATCCCAAGGCCACCATTCAGCGCCATGCCTGCAAAGAGTGCGGTGTCCACCTGTATGGCCGGATCGAGAACAAGGGCCATCCGTTATTCGGCTTCGATTTCATACACACCGAGCGGTCGCAGGAGCCAGGCTGGGCGCCGCCGGAATTCGCCGCATTTGTGTCGTCGATTATCGAGTCCGGCGCAAGCCCCGAGAACATGGGTGCCGTCAGAGCAAGACTGAAAGAACTCAAGCTCGAGCCTTACGATTGTTTGTCCCCGCCCTTGATGGATGTTATCGCGACGCACACGGCCAAGGCCGCCGGCGTGCTGCTCAAATGATGCAACGGACCATCTCAAAAATGCCAACTTTTATTAACCGCCGATAAACGCCGACGAACGCCGATGTGATGGATGATGAATAAGGAGTGGAATTACCCATTCCTCCTTGCGGGTTCACTTAATTTCGATCTTATCGGCGTGAATCGGCGTTCATCGGCGGTTCCGCGCTAATTTTTAGACCGTTTCTAAGTGTGCGGCGCTTCCGTCAAGCGGGATCAACCGCCCGTACCGGGCGCCGCGCCTTCCAGGTATGACTTGAGCGGCGGCGGCGCCAGTTCGGCGATGTACTGGTAGAGCCGGCGGTAGTCGTCGGCAAGTTCCGCGC
>JAYVME010000313.1:0-4026 GCA_043759115.1 Betaproteobacteria bacterium
AGCCGCGCGAGCGCCGTGACGCCGGCCTTGCCGAAGCGCGCTTTCAATTCAAAATAGCTGTCGAGGTCGGTCACGCCGCGCAGAATTTTTCGCATGTCATAAACCTGCGTGCGGCTTTCCGGCAACAGATTGAGGATGCCCGCGCACTCGTCGCCCGAGCCGGCCGGCACCGGTTTCACCGGCGGCGCTTCGTGCTGGTGGCTCGGCAGGTAGGACAGGAAAGTCTTGATGGCATCGAGCGCCTGCTCGTCCGTGTCGACGACCATGTCGGCGATGCCCGTCACGTCGGCGTGCACGCGCCAGCCGCCGAGTTCCTCAGCTTCGACGGTGTCGTTCATTGCGAGCGAGGCCAGCAGTGAGCTCGACACCGCGACGATCGCACCTTTACGCATCACGTTGAAGTCCGCGAGGCAGCAATACCAGGTGGACGATCCGTAGCACAGCCCCAGAGCGGCGGAAACCCACGGTGATTCGCGCTGACGCAGATATTGATGCGGATCGAGTGCCAGCAGCGAGCCCATGCCGCGCGCGCCCATGTTGTCCGGCAGTCGCGCCCCGGATGATTCGCCGAGGAATACCAGCGGCATGCCGCGCGCTACCGCGGCGCGCTTCAGGTGGCCGATTTTCTTCATGTTGGTCGCGCTCGATGACGCGCCCATCACCGTAAAGTCGTTGGACACGCACGCGGCTTCGCGGCCGTGGATTTTTCCGTAGCCGGTGATCTTGCCGTCGCCGGGGCTCTTGTCGCGCACTTCGGGGTAAGCGGACGTGGCGAACAAGCCGGACTCGATGAAAGTGTCCGCGTCGAACAAGTAGGCAAGACGCTCGCGCGCGTTGAGCACGCCGGCGGCGCGGCGTTTGGCGAGCTTGTCCGGCCCGCCCATGGCGAGCGCCTTCGCGCGGCGTTGTTCGAGATCTTTCAGTAAATCGTTGTGTGCCATTTTTGCGCTTTCAGGAAGCTTCAGATGCTTCGACGCCGCTGGCGGCATCGGCGGTGGTGTCGCAGGTGATGACGTGTTCCGATTCAAGCTGATCGATTTTTGCGGCGGACAATCCGGTTAGTTCGGTCAGAACCTTACGGGTATCCTGGCCGACGCGATGGCCGCTGTGGCGGATGGCGCCGGGCGTCATCGACAGTTTCGGCACCACGTCGGGCATCGTCACCGTCCCCAGATCGTCGTCTGCAACTTTGGCCAGCATGCCGCGCGCGGCGTAATGCGGGTCGGCAAAAATATCGGCCATTGTGTAAATGCGCGCGGCCGGTACTTCGGCGGCATGCAGTTTTTTCTCGGCCTCCGCGCAGGTGTGCTTGAGCGTCCAGCGCGTGATGATGTCGTCGATGGTTTTTACGAGTTCTTGCCCCTGCGGTTTGCGCAGGTCGACGCCGATCAACGATTTGTTGCGAAAAATACTCGCCGCCCACAGCGACTTGTTGCGGTAACGCTTGCCCATCGAGCGCACCGGGTCGCCATCCGCTGCTTCGACCTTGATGACTTCGGCGCCGAAATCGGCGAACAGCCGGCCGCAGAAGGGGCCGGCGACGGTCGAGCCGAGTTCCAGCACGCGGTAGCCGGCGAGCGGGCCTTTGTTTTTTGTCGGCTGTGCGGTCATCGGGCGTCCGTCACAGCACGAAATTTTGAAAGCGTTCGAGATATTCGCGCGAACTGCGTAGGTTGACGCGGCGCAGTTCTTCGGCTTTGAGTGCATCGCCTTTGCGCATCGCGGCGAGCACCGCGCGGTGTTGTTGCAAGCCTTCGGCTGCACGTCCCGGCAGGATGATGATGCGGCGCTGGATCTCGAGTGTCTTGTCATTGATGCTGTCGAGCATATCGGCCAGCACGGCGTTGCCGGCGGCCTCCAGCGTGCGGCTGCGCAGGCGGTCAAGATTGGCGATGTAAGCCTCGAATTCGCCGCGCTTGACGATGGCCTCCATCGGCCGCCCGAATAATTGCACGAGATCCTGCCAGGCTTGCGGTTTGACGCGCTGGACCGCGAGCCGCACGCACAGACCTTCGAGCATTTCGCGCACGGCGTAGATATCAAACACCTGCGACAGATCGAGCCGCGCGACTTCCGCGCCGCGATTCGGGATGCGCCGGATCAGGCCGCGTTGCTCGAGCGCGCCGAACGCATCGCGCACCTTCGCGCGCGACACGCCAAACTCGCGCGCGAGATCGTTTTCCAGCAATTTAGCGCCGGGCGGCAGTGCGTGACGCGCAATGCGCTCGCGCAGTGCAGGCAGTAGTGCGGCGGCGCCATGGGCGCGCGGTGGTGCAGGGCGGCTTTTGACCATCGCCGCATCGTAGGAGTTGTGAACTAAAGTGTCAACAATTCTGTTGACAGTGTTTACAGGAGCAGTGGTTCGCCACCGGTCGATGTCCGCGTCATAACGCCGGTTGTGAAATCAGCCTTGAGAATAGCGCGATCCCAACCGAAGGTGTAGAGTGAGTTCCACGCTGATGCGGGGCCGCCACAAAACCCGCCGGCGTGTGGTGGTCGATGCAAAGACTCTGGGGAGGAAGGTCATGGATCCGTCGTCACTTGCCTGTCGCGCTACTTTCGCGGTTGTCGCTTTGTGTGCGATCGTGACGCCCCACACCATTTACGCGCAGACGTTCCCGGCGAAGCCAGTGCGTATCGTCGTGCCGTTCCCGGCCGGCGGTTCGTTCGACGTCACCGCGCGCGTGCTCGCGCTGCGCATGCAGGCCGGACTCGGACAAAACGTGATTGTCGAAAACCGCCCCGGGGGCGGCACCGTCATCGGCACCGAGTATGTCGCGCGCCAGCCTGCCGACGGCTATACAATACTGATGATCGGACCGAGCTTCACATCGCACGCGGCATTGCGCAGCCGCCTGCCGTTCGATACCGACCGCGACTTCAAGGCCGTCAGCCAGGTGATCGGGCTGACGATGGGCGTCGCGGTCAATCCGTCGCTGCCGGCGAAAAACATGCGCGAGTTCATAGCGCTCGCCAAGGCGCGTCCGGGGGAAATCAGTTGCGGCTCGTCCGGCCCGGGCACGAGTCATCATCTGCTGATCGAGGCGTTAAAGCTCGCCGCCAAGATCGACATCGTGCACGCGCCATTCCAGGGCGCAGCGCCCGCCGTCCCCGCCGTGGTGGGCGGCCACATCACCGCGGTCCTGCTCAACGTTTCCGACATGGCGCCGTTCGTCAAAGCCGGAAAGTTGCGCTTGCTGGTCGTCACCTCGCAGCAACGCGAAGACGGGTTCCCCGACGTGCCGACCGCGCGCGAAGCCGGCCAGCCGGAGATCGAGGCGATCAACTGGAGCGGCTTCGTCGTCAATTCTGCGACACCCGCCAACGCGATCGCGCGTCTCAACGCCGAGACCGTCAAAGCGCTTAACATGCCCGAGGTCCGCGAACTCCTGCGCGCGCAAGCCGTCATCGCGACGCCGGGCACGCCCGAGGAGTTCGCCGCGCTGATCAAATCCGACGGCGAACGCTATCGGCGGATCATTCGCGAGGCGAATGTGCGGGTCGAGTGAATGCGGCATCATAAAAGGCTAGCGGAAACGTATTCTCGTTCCACGCATGGTTTATCATGACGTCTGAACGCCGCACGAAAATCATCCGCGGCTTGTTTTGAACCGGGACGCGGTGTCTTTACAAAGGAAAAAACAATGACTCGCCTCACTCTGATCCACGGGCTGCATCGTATCGCCGCCGCCGCGGTCTGCCTTGCCTGCTGTTGCGGCTTCTCCGCGCGCGCCGAGCAAGCGGAACTGCGAATTGCCAAGCAATATGGCCTCGGTTATCTGCAGATGATGGTGATGGAGGACCAGAAAATCATCGAGAAGAACGCCAGGGCCGCGGGACTCGGCGAGCTCAAGGTCACGTGGGCGACTTTTCGCTCGAGCGACGTGATGAACGACGCGCTGCTTTCCGCCAGCGTCGATTTCGTCTGCCTCGGCATCCCGGGGATCGCGACCATCTGGGGGAAAACGAAGGGCGGCCTCGACGTCAAAGCGGCGTCGGGCTTCAATTTTCTGCCGTTGCAGTTGA
>JAYVME010000314.1:0-4026 GCA_043759115.1 Betaproteobacteria bacterium
TAACAGGTCATTGGCGGATGTCGATAGCCGTGCCGAAAACGTGAATATTCAACAAATCTGCGTGCGATGGTGCATGGCGTCGGAATGGCGCGCCCGTTACACTTGCCGAATTACCGCAAGTGTCGTGGCTCGCGAAGAAGTACACCATCACGGTGCTGCCGGCCGCAGGCTCGCTGCGCGCGTTGCGGCAGTTCGCGAAAGCACCCGCTTCGCGCGAGCCGTTCAGCGGCTTTGGCGATCCGGTGCTGGAAGGCACGGGCGAAGACGCCCGCAAGCGGAATGTCGCGGCGCTCTACTCGCGCGGCGCGGTGGCCGATGTGAACGAGGTCAGAAAGCTTGCGCGACTGCCCGAATCCGCAGATGAGCTTCGCGCGATTGCCGCGGCACTGAAAGCTCCCGCTGCGTCGATTCGGCTCGGGGCCGCCGCCACGGAGCGCGCGGTGAAAGAAGCCGATCTCACACGCTACCGCAATCTCGCCTTCGCCACGCACGGACTCATGGCGGGTGATTTCAAGGGGCTCGCCGAACCGGCGTTGGTACTCACCCCACCGGAGAAGGGCAGCGAACTCGATGACGGGCTGCTGACCGCCGGTGAAATCTCACAACTCAAACTGGATGCGGACTGGGTCGTGCTCTCCGCGTGCAACACTGCCGCGCCAGACGGCACGCCGGGCGCGGAAGGACTCTCCGGACTTGCGCGCGCATTCTTCTACGCAGGCGCGAGATCGCTCCTTGTCTCGCATTGGGCTGTGAGTTCGGACGCAGCGGTAGCGCTCACGACGCGCATGTTCGATGAATCCGCGAAAGGCGCGTCGAAAGCAGAAGCACTGCGCCGTTCGATGCTCGCGCTGATGGCGCGCACCGACAAGCCGTACTTCGCGCATCCGGCGTTATGGGCGCCGTTTGTGATTGTGGGTGAAGGGAAATAACTTGGAACCCATCTCAAATATTTAAAACAATCTGTAACCGCCGATAAACGCCGATAAACGCCGATGAACGCAGATAAGATCGAAAATAAGTAAACCGATACTGGACAAGTGGAATGGGGATTTGCACTCCCAACTCATTACCCATCACTCATCACCCAGTACTGATTAGCATTTACATCGGCGTTCATCTGCGTTCATCGGCGGTTCCGCACTTTTTTGAAATGCGCTTTTAGCTCGGGAGTACCGTCATGCGCTACGAACTTTTTTACTGGCCGTCGATCCCGGGCCGCGGCGAATTCGTGCGCCTGGCACTCGAGCAGGCGGATGCCGCGTATGTCGACGTCGCGCGCATGCGCGGTGCCGGCATGGGCGTGGGCGCGCTCATGCGCTGGCTTGAGGACACGCGGATCGAATGCCCGCCGTTCGCGCCGCCATTCCTGAAAGCGGGCGGCCGCATCATCGGACAGACCGCCAACATTCTGTTGTTTCTCGGCGCGCGGCATCGTCTCGCGCCCGCCGGTGAGACGGGACGGCTGTGGGCGCATCAGTTGCAGCTGACCATCGCCGACTTGGTCGGTGAAATTCACGACACGCATCACCCAATCGCGTCTTCGCTCTATTACGAAGCGCAGAGGCCGGCGGCGCGGCGTCACGCGGCGCATTTCCGCGCGGAGCGATTGCCGAAATATCTCGGTTACTTCGAAGGCGTGTTGAAGCGCAATCCGCACGGCAACCGCCATCTCGTCGGCGCGAAATCGAGCTATGTGGATCTTTCGATGTTTCAGGTAATGACGGGACTGCGCTATGCGTTTCCGCGCGCCATGGCGCAATTTAAGCGCAGGTATCCGCTGCTCATTGCGTTGAGCGACCGTGTCGCGGCGCTGCCGCGAATCGCGGCCTACCTTGCTTCGCCGCGGCGCATGCCATTCAACAACGCAGGAATCTTTCGCCATTATCCCGCGCTCGACGCGCGATAGCCGGGCGGCGGGGCGATTTCGAAGCCGTGTCGCGATTTCGAAGCACAAAGCCGCTATTAGCGTTGTGGCTTCACCGCGTATAAAGTAATATCGCAAGACGTCACCGCATCGCCTGATGCGGCACCGGCCAAGACTACAATAAGCGGTCCCATGGGAGGAGCAAGCATGAAAAAGATATTGTCGGTATTGCTGTGCGCGTGGTGCGGGTTGGTTTTCGCGCAAACCGCGGAGGATTTGCTCAACAAAGGCGGCAACACGGAAAACGTGACGACCTTCGGCATGGGCTACGACCTGAAGATGTACAGCCCGTTAAAGCAAATCAACAAGTCCAACGTCAAGCGCCTGGTGCCGGTGTGGAGTTTCAGCACCTCCAACGACATGGGTGATCTGTCGCAGCCAACGATCTACGACGGCGTCATGTATGTGATCAACGGCAACTGGACTTTCGCGATCGACATGGAGACCGGGCGCCAGATCTGGCGCACGCCGGTGAATTTCGACCGCGGCGCGTTGCGCGTCTCCGGCGGCGGCGCGCTGATGCGCGGCCCGGCCACTATTTATAACGGCAAACTTTTTCGCACGACGCTCGACGCGCACGTTATCGCGCTCGACATGAAAACCGGCAAGGAAGTCTGGAAGCAGAAATACGCCGATTACAAGGAAGGCTACAAAGGCGTGGTTGCGCCGACGATCGCCAATGGCGTGTTGATTTCGGGCACCGGCGGCGGCGAAACCACGACGCGCGGCTTCATCGAGGGCTACGATCCGGACACCGGCAAACGGTTGTGGCGTACGTGGACGATACCCGCGCCGGGCGAGCCGGGCTCCGAAACCTGGCCGCACAAGACCAAGCCCGATGCATGGAAGTACGGCGGCGGCTCGACGTGGCAAACCGCGTCGTACGATCCGCAACTCGATCTCATTTTCATGGGTACCGGCAACGCGGAGCCGTATAACCCCGTGTATCGCGACGGCGCGGACAGCCTTTACACGGCGAGCATACTGGCGATCCGGCCGAAGACCGGCGAAATCGCATGGTATTACCAGTATGTACCGAACGATACCTATGACTTCGACTCGACCGCGGAGAGCCTGCTCGCCGATATCCAGGTCAACGGCCAGCCGCGCAAAGTCCTGATCAACGCGCACAAAAACGGTTTTCTCTACGTTCTTGACCGCACCAATGGCAAGCTGATCGCCGCCAACCCGTACGTGAAGGTGAATTGGGCCACGCATATCGACATGACGACGGGACGTCCCGCGCACACCGATCTGCTGGAGCGCGCGAAAAAGGGCGAAACTGTCGTCCTGTATCCGTCGCGCGGCACCAACGCAACGCTGATCGCGTTCAATCCGAAAACCAGCCTGGTGTACCTGAATTCGTGGAACCTGCCGCGGACTCTGAAGTTTGTGGATGCCAAATTCGTGCTCGGCAGCGATTTCACCGGCATGGAGTCCTCGATGGCGGTGCCCAAAGGCGAGCCGGCGGGTTATCACGAGGCGATTGAGCCGCTGACCGGCAAGGTGGTGTGGAAAGTGCCGATGATGGACATTGCGAGTTCCGCCGGCATGCTGGCGACCGACGGCGGATTGTTGTTCACCGGTTTGCTTACGGGCGAGGTGATCGCGCTCGACCAGGACAACGGCAAGACGCTGTGGCAGTTCAAGACCGGCTCCAGCGTCAACGCGCCGCCCATCACTTATACGCACAAGGGAAAACAATACGTCACGGTATTGTCGGGCCGCGGCGGCAGCATTGCCGGCCGCTTCGTGACTAACAGCGTGCCCGCCGGCGGCATGGTGTGGACATTCGCGTTGATGCCTGAGTAGCTCGTAGCCAACTTTAGGGGAAGACATGAAAAAATTTCTATTGCTGGTGCTGTGTGTCTGGTGCGGATTGGGATGGGCCCAAACGGCGGAAGAACTGGTCACCGACGGCAAGAACACGGAAAACGTGACGACCTTCGGCATGGGCTACGACCTGAAGATGTACAGCCCGCTCAAGCAAATCAACAAGTCGAACATCAAGCGCCTGGTGCCGATCTGGAATTTCAGTCTGGCCAACGACATGGGCGAGCTGGCGCAGCCGACGATCTACAACGGCGTCATGTACGTGGTCA
>JAYVME010000315.1:0-4023 GCA_043759115.1 Betaproteobacteria bacterium
CACATCCAGATTTACGTCACCGATTTTTCGGGGCCGCATGCGTGGCTGCTCAAAAAAGGGCTCGTCACCGAAGAGAGCGATCAATATCAGTATCGCTTCAAGGACATTGTCGAACCCGACAGCGGCAAAGTTCTGTTCACCATCGAGCACGAAATACGCAGCATGACGCATCCGCTCTACGCGCGCCCGCTCGTCAACCGCAACCCGACGCAAACCAATCGCAACTATGCGCCGGGCCACGACGCGGCGAACTGGGGCATGGAGCACGCGGGTTAAAGTCACGGAGATGGAATGAACATTCGCCGCAAACTGGTTATCGCGCTTGGTGCGGGTGCGCTTACAGCGCCGCTCGCATCTTTCGCGCAACAGCAAGGCAAAGTCTGGCGGATAGCTTTTATCGGTCCCGGCAGGGAGGCGACGACTGCGCCCGGCATTGCCGCCTTCAAGAACGGTATGCGCGAAAACGGATTGCTCGAAGGAGAACACTACATTCTTGATGCGGTGTATGCGGAAGGGAACTACGACCACTTTCCTGCGCTCACGAACGAGGTGCTCAAGCGCAATCCGGCGGTTATTATGGTGTTGACAATCGCATCAGTGCGCGCCGCGCAGCAGGCGACTAAAACGATCCCCATCGTCATGATATCGACTAACGATCCGGTGGGCACGGGTCTTATCGCGAGCCTGGCGCGGCCCGGCGGCAACACCACTGGTCTGTCGACCCAGAACGAGGACGTGGTGGTCAAATACGTGGAACTGCTGCGCGAATTGCTGCCGCGCGCGAAGCAGGTCGCGGTTCTCATCAATGCCGGCAATCCCACGGGCAAAACCATGTTCGAGCGAATTCACGCCTCGGCGCGTGGGTTCGGTATTTCGGCGAAGGCGTTTGAGGTAACCTCGCCGGAAAGTTTCGACGCCGTTTTCCAGTCGATCGCGAAATACCGGCCGGCCGCGCTGCTGATACCATCGGATGCCTCTTTAACCGACCAGCGCGAGCGCATCGCCGCGTTCGCACTCAAGAACCGGATTCCTGCGATTTCCAACGGTGTGCTTTTCGTCGCGTCAGGTGGTCTTATCGGCTACGGAACTAATTCCCCTGATATGTATCGGCGCGCCGCAACCTATGTAAAGAAACTTCTTGCCGGCGCGAAACCCGGCGATCTGCCAGTCGAGCAGCCGACGAAGTTTGAATTGGCCGTGAACATGAAAACCGCCAAAACCCTTGGCATCAGGATTCCCAATTCGATCCTGGTGCGCACCGACAAGGTGATCGAGTAATGCACGAGAACGGACACATTCGCGGCGGAAATTGTGAATGACGGCTACGGCTCAAGCGCCGACGTCACGCTGGATTCGAACTAAGAGACCTGCGCGTTCAGGATTTTTTCGCAAGCTGATTTTTTGGAGAATCACATGCAACCCGATGCACCACGGAGTGACCGCTTGCTGAAATGCCTGTCTGTCCTGCTGTTCATCGCGGCTATGCCCCTGCCCGCATCCGCCCAGGTCTACCCGAACAAGCCGATGCGCATGCTCGTGCCCTACCCGCCGGGCGGCGCCTCCGACGTGGTCGCGCGCATCATCGGCCAGCACATGGGCGAAACCTTTCACCAGCAGCTCATCATCGACAACCGCGCCGGCGCCAACGGCATGATCGCCACCCAGTTGGTGGCGCAAGCAGCACCCGACGGCTATACGATGCTGATGAGTAACGTGGGTCCCAGCGCGATCAATCCCAGCATCTACCCCAAAGTGCCCTATGACGCCATCAAGGACTTTGCGACAGTCTCGCTGACCCACCTGGTGCCGCTGATGCTGGTGGTGAATTCGTCGCTGGGCGTGAACTCGGTGGCCGAACTCGTTGCGAGAGCCAAAGCGGCCCCGGGCCTCCTGACTTATGGCACAGGCGGCACCGGCACCGCCGGCCACATGGCGATGGAGTTATACATGGCGAACGCCGGCATCCGGATGGAGCGCGTCAGCTACAAGGGCGACGGGCTGGCGCTGAACGACATTCTGGGCAATCAGATCACCACCATGTTCACGACGGCGATCTCGGGCGAGGCGCTCGTGCAGTCGGGCAGGTTGAAGGCGCTCGCGGTCACCACCGCCAAGCGCCTCGCGACGAAACCGGACGTGCCGACCATTGCCGAACTGGGCATGCCGGGCTACGAAGTGGTGACCTGGGGTGGCGTAATGGTGCCGGCCCACACGCCCCGCCCCATCGTCGCCAGGCTCAACGCCGAAATCAACCGCATCCTGAAATTGCCCGAGGTCAGGGAGCGCTTCGCCAAGGCGGGCGCGGAAACCGTCGGCAGCACGCCAGAAGAATTCCACGCCTACCTCGTGGCCGAAACGGAAAAATGGGCGAGAGTCGCCAAGTCCGCCAACATCAGGGTCGAGTAGGCAGGATATTCGCAGACAACAGCCCGCAACGCGCCGGCGTCAGACGAACTGGCTCTCCAGCGCGGTTTCGCCGCGCGACAGGCGACCGAGGTTTTCAAGCAGCCGGTCGATGACGTTGTCCTCGAAGCGGCGCGTCTCGCCGGCCGAGTGCGGCGTGATCAGCACGTTGGGCACGCTCCACAGCGCCGAAGTCGCCGGCAGCGGCTCCTCCCAGACGCAATCGAGCGCGGCGCCGGCGATGCGGTTCGCCTGCAACGCCTCGATCAGCGCAGGCTCGTTGACCACCTTGCCGCGCGCCACGTTGATGAGATAGGCGGAAGGCTTCATCGCCGCCAGCGCCTTCGCATCGATCAGGTTTTCCGTCTGCGGCGTGAGCGGGCACGTGAGTGCCACGAAATCGGCCTCGGGCAATACGCCCAGCAGACCGTCCTGCCCCAGCACTTTGTCCGCTGCCGCAGCGCCCGTGGATGGATCGCGCTTGGTAGCGATCACGCGCATGCCGAAGGCCTTGGCGAGCGTGGCAAGCCGCGAGCCGATGCGGCCCATGCCGGCGATCACCAGCGTCTTGCCGCCGAGCTCGTCCTCGCGCTTCGAGATGTCGCCGATCATGCCGCGCCACTTCTTCGCCGTCTGGTTGTCGCGCGCCTGTGGAATCTGCCGCGCCATGGCGAGGATCAACGCAATGGCATGCTCGGCCACCGCGCGCTCATTCAACCCTTGCGCGCTGGCAACGCGGATGCCAGCCGCCCCGAGCGCCTCACGCGAGTACTGGTCGGTGCCGGCGCTGATCGACTGGATGAAAGCGAGCTTGGGCGACGTTGCGATGAATTCGTTGCGCCACAGGCCAGAGCACACCAGCACATCGGCTTCTGCAATGCGCGCCTTTAATTCATCCAGACTACGCAGCTCGAACGAGTTCAGGCCGGTATCGCGCAGGGCGAAGCGCTCACCCATGCGATAGGCGACGTGGGCGAAACAGATCGTCAACTTGGCATTGGCCGGCAGAATACGCGCGCTCATGGGTGTGCTTTCGGATGGTTTATTCAAGAGGAATTTCGCGGACATCCACTGACGCGGACGGGCGCGAACGCCGCTTCCACATCAGCCACAGCGTCGCGGCGGTCGCCAGCAGCAGAAACGGGATCGAACCGTAGTTGACGGCATGCCAGCCGCTTTTGTTGAGCAGGAGGCCGGAGGACATCGACGAGATCGCCATCGTCGCGAAAATCATGAAGTCGTTCGCCGCCTGGGTCTTGGCGCGCTCCGCCGGCGTGTAACATTCCGTGAGCAGCGCGGAGCCGCCGACGTACATGAAATTCCAGCCCACGCCGAGCAGGAACATGGCGGTCCAGAAATTGATCAGCGCGGTGCCGGCCAGCGCCGCCACGATGCACAGAAACAGCAGCACGATGCCGGCGAATATCACGTTCAGCACGCCGAAGCGGTTAATGAGCGAACCGGTGAAAAACGACGGCGCATACATGCCGATGACGTGCCACTCGAGCACCAGCGCCGCGTTATTGAAGTGGTGATCGTGCGCGCGCATCGCCAGCGGCGTCGAAGTCATCATCAAATTCATGATGCCATAGGAGAACATGGA
Source organism: Betaproteobacteria bacterium (assembly GCA_043759115.1). GTDB lineage: Bacteria > Pseudomonadota > Gammaproteobacteria > Burkholderiales > SG8-41 > PALSA-1004. The sequence continues at coordinate 4,007 of JAYVME010000315.1, forward strand.
CACCAGCACCGCCACCA
>JAYVME010000316.1:0-19419 GCA_043759115.1 Betaproteobacteria bacterium
GCGGATCTCGGCCATCTATTTCTTTCCGGACTCGCCGTACACGTCCTCGCGCGTGACCCGCGGCACGATCTCGCGCGGCTCGATGGTGACCGGTTGGTAGATCACGCGCATCCTCAATCATCTGCTGTGGATCGGCGCGCACGCGCTCGACGTCGGCGCGATGACGGTGTTCCTGTATGCCTTCCGCGAACGCGAAGACCTGATGGATTGCTACGAGGCGGTGTCGGGCGCGCGCATGCACGCCGCGTATTACCGGCCGGGCGGGGTTTACCGCGATTTGCCGGATACGATGCCGCAATACGAGGCCTCGCGCATACACAATGCGTCCGCGATCCGCGACCTGAACGAAAACCGCCAGGGTTCGCTGCTCGACTTTATCGACGATTTCACGCGCCGCTTCCCGGCTTACGTCGACGACTACGAAACGCTGCTGACCGACAACCGCATCTGGAAGCAGCGCACCGTCGGCATCGCCGTGGTGTCGCCTGAGCGCGCCAAGGCGCTGGGATTCACCGGTCCCATGCTGCGCGGTTCGGGCATCGAATGGGATTTGCGCAAGAAACAGCCCTACGAGGTCTACGACCGCATGCAGTTCGACATCCCGGTCGGCGTCAACGGCGATTGCTATGACCGTTACCTGGTGCGCATAGAAGAGATGCGCCAGTCGAACGGTATCGTCAGGCAGTGCATCGAGTGGCTGCGCAGCAATCCTGGCCCGGTGATGAGCGAGAGCCACAAGGTGGCGCCCCCATCGCGCGTGGCCATGAAGCAGAACATGGAAGAGTTGATACACCACTTCAAGCTCTTTACTGAAGGCATGCATGTGCCGCCCGGCGAGGCGTACGCGGCGGTCGAGCATCCGAAAGGCGAATTCGGGATTTACCTGATATCGGACGGCGCCAACAAGCCGTATCGCGTGAAAATCCGCGCGCCGGGCTATGCGCACCTGGCGGCGCTCGACGAAATGGCGCGCGGCCATATGATAGCCGACGTGGTCGCCATCATCGGCTCGCAGGATATCGTGTTCGGCGAGATTGACCGATGAACGCACCGCTCGTATTGAGTCTGGCGGCGCTCGCCAGAATTGATCAGGCCGTCGCCAAGTATCCGGCCGATCAGAAGCAATCGGCGGTGATGGCGGCGCTCACCATAGCGCAGGATGAAAAAGGCTGGCTGTCGACCGAGTCCATGGATTTCGTCGCGCACTATCTCGATATGCCGCCAATCGCGGTGTACGAAGTCGCGAGCTTTTACACAATGTACGACTTGAAGCCGGTGGGCAGATGCAAGCTCGCCATTTGCACCAATCTGCCGTGCGTGCTGCAGGGGGCGGCCGTTGCCGCGGCGCATCTCAAGCAGAAACTCGCTATTGAATTCGGGGAGACCACGGCCGACGGCGCGTTCACCCTGAAGGAAGCCGAATGTCTGGGCGCTTGCGGCGATGCGCCGGTGCTGCTCGTCAACAACAAGCGCATGGCGTGCGCTATGACCGCCGACAAGCTCGATAAACTGATCGAGGAATTCAAATAATGGGCCTGCCCGTCGCGCCGTTCACCGCCGATCTCTTCGGTCCGGACGCCGTCATTATGAAAGGGATTACCGGCGCCAACTGGCGCCTGAAGGACTACGAAGCGCGCGGCGGCTATGCGGCGCTCAAGAAAATACTCGCCGAAAAAATCCCGCCCGAGCAGGTGATCGCCGAGGTTAAAAAATCCGCGTTGCGCGGCCGCGGCGGCGCGGGTTTTCCAACCGGTCTCAAATGGAGTTTCATGCCGCGCCAGTACGCGGGCGCGAAATACCTGGTGTGCAATTCCGACGAGGGCGAGCCGGGCACGTTTAAAGATCGCGATATCATGCGCTACAACCCGCACATCCTGATCGAGGGCATGGCGATCGGCGCCTATGCGATGGGCATTCCCATCGGCTACAACTACGTTCACGGCGAAATCTGGGATGTCTACGAGCGCATGGAAGAAGCGCTGGCCGAAGCGCGCGCCGCGGGCTACCTCGGCCAGAACATCCTCGGCTCGGATTTCAGCTTCGAGCTCCACAACCATCACGGCTGGGGCGCTTATATCTGCGGCGAGGAAACCGCGCTCCTCGAATCGCTCGAAGGCAAGAAAGGCCTGCCGCGCTTCAAGCCGCCCTTTCCGGCGAGCTTCGGTCTGTACGGCAAACCGACCACCATCAACAACACCGAAACGTTCGCCGCGGTGCCGTGGATCATCAATAACGGCGGCGAGGCCTTCCTGGGTCTGGGTAGACCGAACAACGGCGGCACCAAGATTTTTTCAGTGTCGGGCGATGTCGCGCGGCCCGGCAACTATGAAGTAAAGCTCGGCACGCCGTTCGCGAAACTGCTCGAAATGGCGGGCGGCATGCGCGGTGGCAAGAAACTCAAGGCAGTCATCCCCGGCGGCTCAAGCATGCCGGTGCTGCCGGCCGACATCATGATGGCGACCGACATGGACTACGACTCGATCGCGAAAGCGGGTTCGATGCTGGGTTCGGGCGCGGTGATCGTGATGGACGAAACGCGTTGCATGGTGAAATGCCTGCTGCGGCTGGCGTATTTCTATTATGAGGAATCGTGCGGCCAGTGCACGCCGTGCCGGGAAGGCACCGGCTGGCTCTATCGCATGGTCGATCGCATCGAGACTGGCCGCGGCAGGCCGGAAGACCTTGATCTCTTAAATAACGTCGCCGACAATATCCAGGGCCGCACGATATGCGCGCTCGGCGATGCGGCGGCCATGCCGGTGCGCGCGTTTATCCAGCATTATCGCGACGAGTTCCAGCATCACATCGACCATAAGAAGTGCCTGGTTCCCACATACATCTGATGCGCATGCCCCATGCTTGAAATAGAAATCGACGGCCGCAAACTCGAAGTGCCTGACGGCAGCACCGTGATGGACGCCACCAATCAGGCGGGCGTCTATGTGCCGCACTTCTGCTATCACAAAAAGCTGTCGATCGCGGCCAACTGCCGGATGTGCCTGGTGCAGGTCGAGAAAGCGCCCAAGCCGTTGCCGGCGTGCGCGACACCCGTGACCAACGGCATGAAGGTGTTTACGCACTCCGACCAGGCGATCAACGCGCAAAAAGGCGTGATGGAGTTTCTGCTCATCAACCATCCGCTTGACTGCCCGATCTGCGATCAGGGCGGCGAATGCCAGTTGCAGGACCTCGCGGTCGGCTATGGTGCGAGCGGTTCGCGCTACGACGAACCCAAGCGCGTCGTTAACAACAAGAATCTGGGCCCGCTGATTTCGACCGACATGACGCGTTGCATACACTGCACGCGCTGCGTGCGCTTCGGCCAGGAGATCGCCGGCGTCATGGAGCTCGGCATGATAGGCCGCGGCGAACATGCGGAAATCATCGCGTTCGTGGGCAAGACCGTCGATTCCGAATTGTCGGGCAACGTGATCGATCTGTGCCCGGTGGGCGCGCTCACCTCCAAACCGTTCCGCTACAGCGCGCGCACCTGGGAATTGACGCGCCATGATTCGGTGAGTCCGCATTGCGGTCTCGGCTCGAACCTGACGGTGCAGGTCAAGCAGAACCGCGTGATGCGCGTGCTGCCGCGCGACAATGAAGCGATCAACGAATGCTGGTTGTCGGACAAGGACCGTTTTGCCTACGAGGGCCTGAATTCGGCCGACCGCCTGGTCAAGCCGATGATCCGGGACCACGGCAGCTGGCGCGAAGTCGACTGGCAGGTCGCGCTCGAGTTTGTCGCGCACGGGATCAAGAAAGTCCGCGACCAGCATGGTGCTGCGCACATCGGCGCGCTGGCGACGCCGCATCAGACGCTCGAAGAGCTTTACCTTCTGCAAAAACTCGCGCGCGGGATCGGCAGCAATAACGTCGACTTTCGCACGCGCCAGTCGGATTTCGGCGCCAGCGCCAATAGCGTGCCGTGGCTGGGCATGGCGATCGCGGACATTGCGCGGCTCGATCGCGCGCTGGTCATTGGCAGCACCCTGCGCAAAGACCATCCGCTCATCGCCAACCGCCTGCGCCAGGCGGCGAAGAAGCAATTGCAGATCAACCTGATCAATCCGGTTGACGACGATTTACTGATGCGCGTGTCGAACAAGATAATCGCGGCGCCGTCACGGCTGGCGCATGCGCTGGCGCAGGTGGTGAAAGCCGTTGCGCAGGCAAGGGGTGCGGCGGTGCCCGCCGAACTGGCCGCGCTTGAAGTCGGTGATAGCGCCAAAAGCCTCGCCGACAGTCTGGCGTCAGGCAAGAATGTCGCGATTTTCCTCGGTAATTTTGCCCAGCATCATCCGGCCGCCACGCAACTGCATGCGCTCACCCAGACGCTGGCTGATTTGCTCGGCGCCAAATTCGGTTTCCTGGGCGAAGCGGCGAACAGCGTCGGCGGTTACATTGCCGGCGCGGCGGCGGGCGGTCTTGACGCGCGCGCGATCATCGCGCAGCCGCGCAAAGCTTATGTACTGCTCGGCGTCGAGCCTGAATTCGATTGCTTTGACCCGGCGCGGGCGGTGGCCGCGATGAAGCAGGCCGGGTTCGTCGTCGCGCTGTCGCCGTACCAGCACGGGGCGCTCGCCTATGCGCACGCGATGCTGCCGGTTTCGCCGTTCACGGAAACATCGGGCACGTTTGTCAGCACGGAGGGCCGGGTGCAGAGTTTCCGCGGCGTGGTGCAGCCGCTCGCCGACACGCGGCCGGCGTGGAAAGTATTGCGCGTGCTCGGCAACCTGCTCGGACTCGCGGGCTTCGACTATGACAGCAGCGAAGCGGTGCTCAAGGATGCGCTGGCAGGGGCGGACGTTGCATCGCGTTTGAGCAATCGTCTGCACGGCGTTGCGGTCGCTAAGTTCGACGCAACAAGCGCGGGTATCGAGCGCATTGGCGAAGTCCCGCTTTACCAGGCCGACGCCATCGTGCGCCGCGCCGCTTCGTTGCAGAAAACGCACGATGCCGCAGCACCCGTTGCGACGATGAATGGCGTGCTGTTTGCGCAGCTCGGTCTGCGCGACGGCGATCAGGTCAAAATCACGCAGGACGGCGGCACCGCGGTCCTGAATGCGGCACGCGACGATAAGCTGCCGGCGAATTGCATCCGCGTGCCGGGGGCGCACCCACTGACCGCGGGACTCGGCGGCATGGCCGGCGCCATTGCGGCCGAGCGCGCCGTGTCGCAGCAAAAGGTGGCGGTGTGAACGCAGTCGTGCAGCCGATGGTGAATCTGGGAACCTGGGCATGGGGGCTGCTTGTCGCGTTGGTGGTTGCCGTATGCGGCCAGGATTTCGCGCCGTATGTTCTGTATGCCCTCAAAACGCTGATCCTGATTGTCTGTATTGTGGCGCCGCTGATGCTAAGCGTTGCTTACCTCACGTTGTGGGAGCGCAAGGTGATCGCCTGGATGCAGGTGCGCATAGGCCCCAATCGCGTCGGCCCGCTGGGGCTCTTCCAGCCGATCGCCGACGGCATCAAGCTCATGATCAAGGAGATCATAGTGCCTACCGGCGCGAGTAAGTTCTTGTTCGTGCTGGCGCCGATCATGGCGTTGATGCCGGCGCTGGCAGCGTGGGCGGTGGTGCCGTTCAGTCCCGAACTCGTGCTGGCCAACGTTGATGCAAGCCTGCTCTACCTCATGGCGATTACGTCGATGGGCGTCTACGGAATCATTATCGCCGGCTGGGCGTCGAATTCGAAGTATGCGTTTCTCGGCGCATTGCGTTCGGCGGCGCAGATTGTTTCATATGAAATTGCGATGGGATTTGCACTCGTCGGCGTGCTGATGGCGGCGCAAAGCCTGAATCTCGTCGAGATCGTCATGAGCCAGCAGGGCAGGTACGGTGTGCTCAACTGGTTCGTTATTCCGCTGTTCCCGTTTTTTCTCGTTTACCTGATCGCCGGTGTGGCGGAAACCAACCGCGCGCCGTTCGACGTCGCCGAGGGCGAATCCGAAATCGTCGCCGGTTTTCACGTTGAGTACTCGGGCATGACGTTCGCCCTGTTTTTCCTGGCCGAATACGCGAATATGCTGCTGGTTGCCACCCTGTGTTCGATCCTGTTTCTGGGCGGATGGCTGTCGCCGGTGCCGTTGGTGCTGGCGGAATCCATCGGTCTGCCGTGGCTGGCCGCCGGCAATATCGGCTGGTTGTTTTTGAAGCTGTTCCTGGTGGTGTCGAGCTTCCTGTGGTTTCGCGCGACGTTCCCGCGCTACCGCTACGACCAGATCATGCGGCTGGGCTGGAAAGTGTTCATTCCGGTGACTATCGTGTGGATCGTCGTGCTCGGCGCGTGGATGCAGACGCCGTTATGGGTCTGGTGGAAGTGAGGTCACGATGATAAACCGCATACGCGATTTCTTCCGCACCTTCCTGCTTTTCGAACTGGTGAAAGGCATGATGGTGACGGGGCGGCACCTGTTTGCGCGCAAGATCACCGTACAGTACCCCGAAGAGAAAACCCCGCAGTCGGCGCGCTTTCGCGGGCTGCATGCATTGCGCCGCTACCCGAACGGCGAAGAGCGCTGCATCGCGTGCAAATTGTGCGAGGCGGTGTGTCCGGCGCTGGCGATCACCATCGAATCCGAGCAGCGCGACGACGGCACCCGCCGCACCACGCGTTATGACATCGATCTGACCAAATGCATTTTCTGCGGCTTCTGCGAGGAATCATGCCCGGTCGATTCGATCGTGGAGACGCGCATTCTCGAGTACCACGGCGAGCAGCGCGGCGACCTGATCTATACCAAGCCGATGCTGCTGGCGATCGGTGACCTATGCGAAGAGCAAATTGCGAAAGACCGCGAGGCGGATGCGGCGTACAGGTAAAACCCGTAAGCGGTAAGCGGTAAGCGGTAAAACAGCAAACAACGAAAGGCGAAAAGTGATAGGCAAAATGAACGGGGTTCTCGGCTCACCGCTCACCGCTCACCGCTTACGCGCAGCGACATGACTTTTCAGACGTTTATTTTTTACGCGTTCTCCACGGTGTTGATCGGCGCCGCCCTCGGTGTGATCACCTCGCGCAACCCGGTGCATTCGGCGTTGCTGCTGGTGCTCGCTTTTTTTACTTCCGCCGGGTTGTGGATACAGTTGCAGGCGGAGTTTCTGGCGATTGCTCTGGTGCTGGTATACGTGGGAGCGGTGATGGTGTTGTTTCTGTTTGTCGTGATGATGCTCGACATCAATCTCGCCAAGCTGCGCGAGGGGTTCTGGAGCTATCTGCCGCTGGGCGGGCTGGTGGCCGTGCTGCTGGCGCTGGAGATGGGCTTGATTTTGTGGCGCCATTACTCCTCGGCGGAGTTCGGGTTCGAGGAACCCGCGCCGTCCGCCGCCAATTTCAGCAATACCAAGGAACTCGGCCGGCTGATTTACACCGTCTACGTGTATCCGTTCGAAATCGCGGCGGTGATTCTGCTGGTTGCCATCGTCGCGGCCATTGCGCTGACGCTGCGCCACCGCAAGCCCAGCAAATATATCGATCCGGCACGGCAAATCGAAATCCAGCGCAAGGATCGCATACGCATGGTGTCGATGCCGTCTGAAAAAAGAGGTGAGGAGTGAGGGGCAAGGGGTTAGGAGTGAAAGCAACAGCTTTTCCGCCTCACACCTCACGCCTCACACCTTACCGGTTTTGAAGGGGAAACGATTGGTTTCACTACAGCATTACCTGGTGTTGGGCGCGATTCTGTTCGCTATCAGCGTGATCGGGATTTTCCTGAATCGCAAAAACGTCATCATTCTATTGATGGCGATCGAGCTCATGCTGCTTGCGGTGAACATGAATTTCATCGCGTTTTCGCATTATCTCGGGGATACGGCGGGCCAGATTTTCGTGTTCTTCATCCTGACGGTGGCGGCGGCGGAGTCGGCGATCGGGCTCGCGATACTGGTCGTGCTGTTCCGCACTCTGCAGACCATCGACGTCGAAGACCTCGACCGCTTGAAAGGTTAGCGTTGTGACGATGACGACTCTTTACCTGATTGTGCCGCTCGCGCCGTTGCTAGGCGCCCTGGTGTCCGGCCTGCTGTGCATGAAGATCAGCAACCGCGCCGCGCACTCGGTGACGATCCTCGGCATGCTCGTATCGACCATCGCGGCGGGCGTGGTGTTCAACGACGTCCTGCAGGGCCATACCTACGACGGGCCGCTCTACACCTGGCTCGTCAGCGGCACGACCAGCTACGAGATCGGCTTTCTCATCGACCGGCTGTCGGCGACGATGATGATGGTGGTGACGTTCGTGTCGCTGATGATTCACGTTTACACCATCGGCTACATGGCGGACGACCCCGGCTACAACCGCTTTTTCAGCTACATCTCGCTGTTCACGTTTTCGATGCTGATGCTGGTGATGTCGAACAATTTCCTGCAGCTGTTTTTCGGCTGGGAAGCGGTGGGGCTTGTATCGTACCTGCTGATCGGCTTCTGGTTTACGCGCCCGACGGCGATCTACGCCAACCTGAAGGCGTTCCTCGTCAACCGCGTCGGCGACTTCGGTTTTCTGCTGGGCATCGCGCTGGTGCTGATGTATTTCGGCACGCTCGAATACAGGGCGGTGTTCGCCAACGCCGGCACGCTGGCCGCCAACACAATCGAGATATTCCCGGGGCATGCGTGGTCGCTGATGACGGTGATCTGCATCCTGCTGTTCATCGGCGCGATGGGCAAATCGGCGCAGTTCCCGCTGCACGTATGGTTGCCCGACTCGATGGAAGGCCCGACGCCGATCTCGGCGTTGATTCACGCGGCGACGATGGTTACCGCTGGCATTTTCATGGTCGCGCGCATGTCGCCGCTGTTCGAGCTTTCGCAGACCGCGCTGTCGTTCGTGCTGGTGATCGGTGCGATCACGACGTTCTTCATGGCGCTGATTGCGACTATCCAGTACGACATCAAGCGCGTCGTCGCCTATTCAACGCTGTCGCAATTGGGTTACATGACGATGGCGCTCGGCGCGTCGGCCTATTCGGTCGCGATCTTCCACCTGATGACGCATGCATTCTTCAAAGCCGTGCTGTTCCTCGGCGCGGGTTCGGTCATTATCGCGCTGCATCACGAGCAGGACATGCGCAAGATGGGCGGCCTGCGCAAATACCTGCCGATTACCTACCTCACGATGCTGATCGGGGCGCTTGCGAACGCCGGTTTCCCGCCATTCGCCGGTTTCTTCTCCAAGGACTCGATAGTCGAGGCCGTGCATGAGGCCTATGCAGCCGGCGTGCCGGGCGCTGCGTTCGCCTATCTTGCCGCGCTCGGCGCGGTGTTCGTCGGTGGTTTTTATTCATTCCGCCTGGTGTTTTTCACGTTCCACGGCAAGGAGCGTTTTAACTCCCATGCGAATAACGGCCACGCGCACGAAGAGCATGGCCACGCTGAAGCTCCGCACGAATCGCCGTGGGTGGTAACCGTGCCGCTGATCCTGCTGGCGATCCCGTCGGTCTGCGCCGGCTGGGTGATCGGTGACTTTGTGTTCGGCGATTATTTCGGCAAATCCATCTATATTGCCGAAGGGCACGAAGGCATCAAAAAAATGGCCGAGGAGTTTCACGGCGTGCTGCCGATGGTGTTGCACAGCGTCACCACGCTGCCGTTCTGGTTCGCGCTGGCGGGCGCGGGAATTGCATGGTTTATTTACATCGCGCGTCCCGATTTACCGCCGGTGTTGCGCGCGAAGTGGGGCGTGCTGGTGACCGTGCTTGAGGAAAAATACTACTTTGACCGCTTTAACGACTGGTTCTTCGCGGGCGGCGCCCGGCTGCTTGGCGGCGGGCTGTGGAAGATCGGCGACGTCGCGCTGATCGACGGCCTCTTCGTCAACGGCTCCGCGCGGCTCATCGGCTGGAGTTCCACCGTGATCCGGCAGTTTCAGTCCGGTTATATTTACCACTACGCGTTCACGATGATCATCGGCGTGTTGCTGCTGATGACCGCTTGGATATTTCAGCCCTGGCTGGAAGGAGCGTGGGCAATCTGGCGGCACGTGGTGTGGCCGTGATGATCGACCAACAACGATAAGACGACATGAACTTTCCGATTCTGAGCCTGGTCATCTGGGTGCCGATCATTGCGGGTGTGGCGGTGCTTGCCGTCGGCGAGCGGCGGCCGCGGGCCGCGCGCATCCTGGCGTTGGCCGGCGCGCTGGCCGGTCTGGTGGTGGCGCTGCCGCTGTGGACTCATTTTGACCGCGGCGCGGGCGAATTCCAGTTCATGGAACTGGCGCCCTGGATACTGAGTTTCAACGCCAATTACCACCTCGGCATCGACGGCATGTCTCTGCTCCTGATATTGCTCAACTGCGTGACCACGGTGCTGGTCGTGGTGGCGGGGTGGGATGTGATCAAAGAGCGCGTATCGCAGTACATGGCGTCGTTCCTGATTCTCTCGGGGTTGATGAACGGCGTGTTCTGCGCGCTCGATGCGTTGTTGTTTTACGTTTTTTTCGAGGCAACGCTGATCCCGATGTTCATCATCATCGGCGTGTGGGGCGGGCCCAATCGCGTGTATGCGGCGGTCAAGTTTTTCCTCTACACGCTGATGGGCTCGCTGCTGTCGCTGATCGCGCTGATTTATCTCTACAACGTTGCGGGCGGCAGTTTCTCGCTGCTCAACTTCTACGAGGTGCCGCTGCCGCTCGGCGCGCAACTCCTGATCTTTATCGCGTTCATGGTTGCGTTTGCGGTGAAAGTGCCGATGTGGCCGGTGCATACGTGGCTGCCCGACGCGCACGTCGAAGCGCCGACCGGCGGCTCGGTGGTGCTGGCGGCGGTCATGCTGAAGCTGGGCGGCTACGGTTTTCTGCGGCTGTCGCTGCCGATCGTGCCGGACGCAAGTCACGAACTTGCGGGCTTCGTGATTGCGCTGTCGCTGATCGCGGTGGTTTACATCGGGCTGGTGGCGCTGGCGCAGACCGACATGAAAAAACTGATCGCCTATTCGTCGATTTCGCACATGGGTTTCGTCACGCTGGGCGTATTTATATTCAGCGCGCAGGGCATCGAAGGCGCCATTCTGCAAATGATTTCTCACGGTTTCATCTCGGCCGCCATGTTCCTGTGCGTGGGTGTCATGTACGACCGCATGCATTCGCGGATGATCGCCGACTACGGCGGGGTTGCCAACCGGATGCCGGTGTTTGCCGCGCTTTTCATGTTGTTCGCGATGGCGAACTCGGGGCTGCCCGGTACCAGCGGATTTGTCGGTGAATGGCTGGTGATCCTGGCGACGATGAAGGTGAATTTCTGGTACGCGGCGCTGGCGGCCAGCACGCTTGTCTTCGGCGCGGCCTATACGTTGTGGATGTACAAGCGTGTCATATTCGGCGCGGTCGCCAATCCTCACGTGGAAAAACTGACCGACTTGAGCCGGCGCGAGATAGTCGTGCTGGGCGTGCTCGCGGTGGCCGTGCTCGCGATGGGGCTGTATCCGGCGCCGCTGGGTGAGGTGCTGCATGAGTCGGTGAGCGAAATTCTGCGGCTCGCGGCACCCGGCCGCAAACTTCTGATCGGACTGTAGTCATGCAATTCATCACACCATTGGTCCCCGCCTACGCCGAGGTTTTCCTGCTCGCGATGGTGTGCGTGATTCTTCTGCTCGATCTCTTCCTCGGCGACGAACAGCGCTGGATCACCTACGCGCTGTCGCTGGTTACATTGCTCGGCTGTTTCCTGCTCACGGTCTTTATTGTCCTGACCTCAGACGCGGTTTACACGTTCAGCGGCATGTTTGTCTCCGATCTGATGGCGAACGTGTTGAAGCTCGGCATCTATCTTACGGTGGCGGTGGTGCTGGTGTATTCACAGGCATATATCCGCGCGCGCGACATGTTCCGCGGCGAATTCTTCGTGCTGGCGCTGTTTGCAATGCTCGGCATGATGGTCATGGTGTCGGCCAACCATCTGCTGACGTTGTATCTTGGACTGGAACTCCTGAGCCTGTCGTTGTACGCGATGATTGCGTTGCAGCGCGATTCGGCGGTGGCGACCGAGGCGGCGATGAAATACTTTGTGTTGGGCGCGCTCGCATCCGGCATGCTGCTCTACGGGATGTCGATGCTGTATGGCGCGACCGGCACCCTGGAACTCACCCGCATGGCCGACGTGATCGCCAGCGAGACGGCGGACAGCACGATACTCCTGTTCGCGCTGGTGTTCATCGTGGCGGGGCTAGGCTTCAAGCTCTCCGCCGTGCCGTTTCATATGTGGGTGCCCGACGTCTATCAAGGCGCGCCCACCGCGGTGACACTGTTTATAGGCTCGGCGCCCAAGCTGGCGGCATTCGCATTCGTTATGCGCCTGCTGGTGAACGGTCTGGGCGCCGGTTATCTGGTCGAGCAGTGGCAGTGGATGCTCATTATCATGGCCGTGTTGTCGCTTGCGATCGGCAACATTGCCGCTATTGCGCAGACCAATTTGAAGCGCATGCTTGCGTATTCGACCATTTCGCACATGGGGTTCCTGCTGCTGGGCGTGCTTTCCGGCAGCAATGACGGTTATGCGTCGGCGATGTTTTACGTCATGGTTTACGTGCTGATGACGCTGGGGACTTTCGGCATGATCCTGCTCTTGTCGCGCACTGGTTTCGAGGCCGACCGGCTCGAGGATTTCAAGGGGCTCAATGCGCGCAATCCGTGGTATGCGTTCATCATGCTGCTCCTGATGTTCTCGATGGCGGGCGTGCCGCCGGCAGTCGGCTTTTATGCGAAGCTGTCGGTGCTGTGGGCGGTGATCGATGCCGGCTACGTGTGGCTGGCGGTGATCGCGGTGCTGTTCTCGCTGATCGGTGCGTTCTACTATCTGCGCATCGTCAAGCTCATGTATTTCGATGCACCGGCCGATTTGTCGCCGATTGTGCCCTCGGCCAGCATGCGGTGGGTGCTGGGCCTGAACGGCATTGCGATACTGGCGTTCGGCATCAGGCCGGGTGGCTTGATGAGGCTGTGCGAGTACTCCATAACGCTGTCTATGCAATAGCTGTTCGTGGCCGACGAATCCAGTCCCGATTTCACCGAACATCGGCTGACCAGCAAGCTGGCCTATGACGGCGACTTGCTCAAGGTGCATGAAGACACGGTGCGGCTGCCGGACGGCAAGACCGCGCGCCGCGAGTGGGTGAGTCACCCGGGGGCAGTGATCATCATTCCACTACTCGACGCGCATACGGTGATCATGGAGCGGCAGTTTCGTTATCCCATGGGGCGGCATTTCTACGAACTGCCGGCCGGCAAAATTGAGCCCGGTGAGGAGCCGCTGGCAACCGCCAAGCGTGAACTCATCGAGGAATGCGGCTATGCCGCCAGGTCGTGGCGGCATCTCGCGACGCTGCATCCGTGCATCGGATACTCCGATGAGCGCTTCGAGTTGTATCTGGCGCGTGACCTCGATTATGTGGGGCGCGCCCCCGACGACGGCGAATTCCTCGAAGTCGTGCCGATGGCCATTGACGAGGTGCGGCAGTTCATAAAAGACGGGCGCATCACCGACGTCAAGGTCGTGAGCGGGCTGGCCTGGCTCGAGTGGTTCTCCGGCTGATGCGGCCGTTCAGGCGGCGCTGAGCCCTTCGGCATGGCTGTAATCCTGGCTGCCGTCCAGCAATACCGGTCGCTGAAAGAGGTAGCCCTGCCCGAATTGCGCGCCCATGTCCCGCAGGAGCTTCAACACTTCCGGCGTTTCGACCCACTCGGCGATGACCTGCTTGCGCATGCCCTTGGCGACATCAGTCAGTGCTTTGACGAATACGCGGTTGCTGTCGTCGCCCGCGAGGTCGCGGATAAAGCTGCCGTCAATTTTCAGGTAATCGACCTCGAAGCGTTTCAGATAGTAGAAGGAGCTGAAACCCGCGCCGAAGTCGTCGAGGGCGAAGCGGCATCCCATGTCCTTCAATTTTCTGATGAAGCTCAAAGTGACGTCGATCTCGGACATCGCTGCGGTTTCCGTGATCTCGAACACGAGCTGGCTCGGATCCGCTCTGCAGATCGACAGCATGTTGATGAAGCGTTTGATCCAGTTCTTGTCCGATATGCTGACGCGCGACAGGTTGACGAAATAACGCAGCTTCTTGCCCATCAGGTTGTGCTGATGCATGTGCAGGAGCAGCTTCTCGACCACGCGCATGTCGATTTCCTGGATAAGTCCGATCGACTCGGCGATCTCGATGAAGTTGCCGGGCATGATGATCTTGCCGTCGTCGTCGCGGAAGCGCAGCAGGATCTCATGGTGAACGGGCTTCAGGTCGGTGAGCCGCACCACGGGCTGCGCGAACAACACCAGCCGGTCATCGTCAATCGCGTCGCGCAGTTTTTTCGCCCAATGCACGCGCTTATGCGTGCTGCGCATGTTGTCCGAACTCTGGTCGAAGAGGACGTAACGGTTGCGGCCGAGTTCCTTGGCCTGGTACATCGCGATATCGACGTTCGACATGAGCCCCGCGTTATTGGAGCCGTGGAACGGGTAGAGCGCAATGCCGATCGACACCGAAATATTCGAAATACCCTTATCGCTGCCGCCCGTGAAGCGGTAGTGCCGTATCGTATCGAGCGCGCATTCCGCGGCCTGGATCGCTTTCTGGCGCAATGCGCCGGGCAAATGGATCGCGAACTCGTCGCCGCCCAGGCGGAACAGGTCGCCACTGAAATCGCGCATCATGCCGCGCAGCGCGCTGCCCACGCCTTTGATCATCTGGTCGCCGGTGCGGTGGCCGTAATTGTCGTTCACGTACTTGAAATGATCGATGTCGAGGAACAGGATCGCGCCGGGTGTGCCGGAGTCAATGACTGCCTCGATTCTCTGTTGCAGCGCGATGCGGTTGGGCAGCTCGGTCAGCGTGTCGTGCAGCGCCAGATGCTCGATGCGCTTGTTGGCCAGGTGCTGCTCGGTGATGTCGCGCGCGGTGCCGCGGATGCCTTTCATTTGGCGGTTTTCGTCAAGTAACGCCCGCGCGTTGACGCCGAGCCAGCGGTCTTCGCCGCTTGCGGTGACGACATGCGTCACGTAGTTTTTGACTTCACCGCCGCGCTTAACGGTGGCAAGAAAGCGGCGGTTTCCGATGTGTGCGTTGCTCGCCTCAAAGTCGAATAAGCAGCGTCCGGAGAGGTCGCTTGGCGGCAGGCCGAAAATGTCCTGCGCGGCGTTATTGACGTAGGTGACGCGGCCCTGCGGATCGGTGATCCACACCAGGTCGTGCGACGTTTCCACCAGATCGCGGTAGCGTTGCTCGCTCTCGAGAAGCAACTGGATGATGCGGCTCTTCTCGGCGAGCGATTTCTTGATGGTCGCCAGTTCCTTGGTGGTCTTGTCGGGGCTGATCGCCTGCGCGGCAAGCCGGTCGATGAATTCCTTCAGGTAGCGGCGATGGCCGCCGATCGAGCGCTGCGCCTTAAGCACGCCGTCGGTATCCCAGCGCCGCAGTTTCTGGATCGGGATGCTCAGCTTCTCCGAAACTTCCTGAATCGAATAATAAAGGCCTTCGTCGTCCACGAAACCACTCCCAGATCGGTCTTTTGTAGCCATGACTTTGCCCATACTAATACGTTTTCGGAGGTGGAACTAGCATAACAAAACGCACCGGCCAACGGCTGCGTCCAAGCCGCATTTCATGTCGAAACAACCTCAAGAGCGGTCGCCAATCTCGTGGGCGTGCGTGACTATTGTCACATTTTTTTGCCTTGGGGCTGGGCGTTGAGCTAGACTGAATCAGCCAGTCTGGTCGCGCGAACCCGCGCAGTACTACGGGATTGCGCGTCCTGCTTCTGACATTTCGTATCTTTTACAGGGAGATTCCCCATGCAGACCGCAACAGTGCAGCACCTTGCAGTGCAACACAGCCTGAACCTGACTGAATTCGAAACGGAGTTTGACCCGGAGTATGGGCTCCTGTGGGGATTTTATAACCCGCAGGGCGGGCCGAACGCCACCCTGAAATTGCTTGAGGATGTCCGCAAGCACGACCGCCTGTTCGAGAGCAATGCCGGGCGCGTGTTTTACGAAGGGGAGCATCGTCCGGTCAACTACTATGTCACGGGTTCTCGCCTGAAAGGGATCTACAATCTGGGCGGCGACCTCGCGTATTTCATGCATTGCATCGCGCGCCGGGACCGCGACGCGCTGATGAGCTACGCCACGCTAGCCATCGATAACCTTTATTCGCGCATCCGCAACCATTTCATACCCAACCTGATCACGATCTCACTGGTGCAGGGCGATGCGCTGGGCGGCGGGTTCGAGGGCGTGCTGGCAAACGACGTGATCATCGCCGAAGAGCAGGTGAAAATGGGGCTGCCCGAGATACTTTTCAACATGTTTCCGGGCATGGGGGCCTACAGCCTCCTCGCGCGGCGCATCGGCCCGCAGCTGGCGGAGAAGATGATTCTGTCGGGCAATCTTTATTCGGCGGCAAAGCTGCATGAGATGGGGCTCGTAGACGTGGTGGTTCCGCGGGGACAGGGCCAGATGGCGGTCTACGATTACGCGCGCAAGGTGCATAAACGCAGGAACGGTGTGATGGCGACCTACCAGGCGCGCCAGGCCGTATTCCCGATCACGCACGAGGAATTGATGAAGATCACAACCATCTGGGTTGATGCCGCACTCAGGCTGGAGGAGAAGGATTTGCGCGTGATGACGCGGATCGTGCAGTCGCAAAATCGTTTGAAACAAAGCACCGCGGCGGCTAGCCTTCCCGCTGTCGAAATGCAGGCGGCGATGGCGCGATAGACGGCGGCTAGGAACTCGCCACGCTGCGGTTCTTCACGTATTCCGCAAGTGCTACTTGCGTATTCGTGATGATCGCGCGGGTTTCCGCCGTCAGGGAGGCGGCAGATGCCTCGAGTTCGCGGTAATTGAGCTCGCCGATTCTGGTGCAATGAGTGAACAAGCGCTCCGCGCCGAGGTTGAGCGCCGAGCCTTTGAGCGCGTGGACGTGCGCCCTGAATTCTTCGTGGCGATGGTGCGCAAGCGTTTCTTCGATTTTCATCAGTAGTTGTGAGCTGTCCTCGCCGAACAGTTTCACCAAATGCTGCACGAATTGCGTGTCCTGGCTCATGCGCTCCAGATCGCGCAGCGTGTGGGTGTTAAGCAGCGGCGTCTGCGCGGGTTGCGGCGGCGCGAATATTTGTACCACCTTGGTTGCTACCTTGGATCGTTTGTCCACCAGTTGCTCGATCGCCGCATACAGCCTGCCCGCTTCAACCGGTTTGGGCAGGAACACGCTGACTCCGGCGTCAGTCGCCTCCTCGATGGATTCCGGAGTCGCGTCCGCCGAGAACATGATAATGGGCACGCCGGCACGGCCGGCCTGCATCACGCGGATCAAGCGCGTCGCCTCGAGACCGGTCATTACCGGCATGTGCGAGTCGAGGATCACCAGATCGTAATCGGCCACTTCCAACGCATCCAACGCTTGTTCGCC
The DNA here is from genome assembly GCA_043759115.1 of Betaproteobacteria bacterium. Taxonomy (GTDB): domain Bacteria; phylum Pseudomonadota; class Gammaproteobacteria; order Burkholderiales; family SG8-41; genus PALSA-1004. The sequence continues at coordinate 17,398 of JAYVME010000316.1, forward strand.
GTCGGCAACCAGTTTCACGCTGTGCCCGGCCATTTCCAGTTGCTTGGCGATCACCATGCGGTTGACGGGGTCATCGTCGGCCGCCAGGATGTTGTAGGACCGGGTAGGTTCTTTGCTCTGATAGTAGTCGCTGAGCGAAATAACACCTGCCGAAGCTTCCTCGCCGGCTAAAACCGAGTGCAGCGCGTTATAGAGCAGGCGCTTTTCAGGCGGCAACCCGATGACGGAAGCGAATTCCGCCGGCATGCGCGCGCCCCACAGTGAGGCAGCATTGCGTGGCGCACACAGGATGAGTGAAAGCGATTTGCCATCGTGCGCGCGCAATGCGGTTGCGGCACGGGTGATGTCGGCGTTTGTGCTGTCGGCGTATACGAGGGCAACGCGGTACGGGCGTCCCAGTGCCGCGGCTTCGCTCAGCCGCGCGGCAGCGATCGCGAGGCTTTCGGCGCTGCTGGATTCCATCTCCCATTGCCGCAGGTCGGCCGCCAGTGCAACTCGCGCTTCATCCGGAAATTCCACCAGAAGCGCGCGGGTTTCCTTGAAACGCGCCTGGCTCTCCGAGATGACCGCGTCCTGCTTCGCAAACGGCAGATCGAACCAGAACGTGCTGCCCGCGCCGGGCGCGCTTTCCAGTCCGATCGTGCCGCCCATCAATTCCACCAGTTGCTTGGCGATGGTGGTGCCGAGCCCGGTGCCGCGATGCTTGCGATCGTTCGGCGACTCGGCCTGCGCAAACGATTCGAAAATGCGTTCCTGGTCCGCTTGCGGAATTCCGATGCCGGTATCGCGCACCGCAAATCTGAGCCGCACCGATTGCTGACCTTCGATAAGTGCGGACACGGCCAACTGCACTTCGCCCCGTTCGGTAAACTTGACTGCGTTGCCGATGAGATTGACGAGTACCTGCTGCAGATGGTGGGCGCCGCCGCGCAGGGTAGGTGTGACCTCGGGCATCACAAAAACTCCCAGCTTCAACCCCTTCATTGCCGCCTGCCGCGAGAAGATAGTGAGAGTGCTTTGAATCAATGCATGCAGATCGAAGTCGACGGACTCGATGGTAAGCTTGCCGGCCTCGATCTTGGAGAAATCGAGCACGTCCTCAATTAGCGACAGCATGACACGTGATGCGCCGTGCATGGTGCTTGCCATCTCGGCCTGCTCGGCGTTGAGGGGCGTGGCGCGCAGCAGGTCATTCATGCCGATGATCGCGTTGAGTGGCGTGCGTAATTCATGCGATACCGACGAGACGAACGTTCGTTTTGCCTGGTTTGCCGCTGCTGCGCGGTCTAGTGCTTCGTACAGGCGTTTGATCAGCATCAGTACGTAGAGCGAGAGCGCGATCATTCCGATCAGAAGACCGATGCCGAGGTGCTGGTTCTGCGCCCAATAACCGCTAGCGCTCAGAACAATAATAAAACCCACGGAACACAGCGCCAACGAACTCGCGAGGTAAGGGGCGCCAAAGCGAAAGCCGTTGCCAAACGTGATCCAAAGGTAAACTCCGAACAGCGGAGCCGTATATTCGCCGCCGTAGATCATTAGGAAGGTGATGCCAGCGACGTCGACCGCGTTCGCAATCACGCGTCGCGCCGGTGAAGGCTGAGGCCAGGCGAGAATGCATGCGAGTATGATGAATGCCGCCACCATACACGCCGTCAACACGATCAGGTAAGCTCCGGAGGTGTAAAGCCACTCGGCTGGGTATTCGGTTGCGGCATGCTGCATGTAGACGAACAGCCCGATTCCGATAAATACGCGCAGCGTCGCCTGCTCGTGCTCGGTGTCGGAGCGGCCGGTCAGCCGAGTGCGAATTGCGCTTAGGACAGTCACAGTTGTTTCTTCTCAGTTCGTTACGGCAGTCAAATCGGCGCCCGTGTCCGCGAGTTGGGCTGCTATAGCGAGAACTTCCGTGCGCGAGCGTACCAGCACTTCAACCAGTTCCGGATCGAAATGACGACCGGATTGTTCGCGCATCCAGGCAAAGGCCTGGTCCGGTTGCCACGCCTGCTTATAGGGACGGAT
>JAYVME010000317.1:0-4021 GCA_043759115.1 Betaproteobacteria bacterium
GGTTGTGCGCGAAAAGCATTTTCACGAAGCGATGCGTCGATTGCTCGACGGTGTCCGGCCCGGTGTATTGGTGTGCCAATCCTGCCGCAACGCTCAGGAACGGCTTCTGTTCGAAGGGCGCGACCACCACTAGCGTTGTGTCTCCGAGTCCGAATTCTTGTGCGCTCAGCGTCACCTTTTGCGATTGGGTGTCCGGACGCGCCGCCATCGCCAGCCCCGCGGCGGCGGCGGGCGGGACTTTGCCTTTGTGCATAGCCAGCGCTTGAACGGCGGTTTTTGGAATGATCAAACGTTTGACGAATGTCGCCGTGAGTGCACTGCGATATTTCCCGGCAAACCGCGCGGTGTCGGCGTCGATGATGTGCGATGCGACCTGAGCAAAATAGCCTGGCTGCACAGGCGCAGCCGCCGTCGCATCCATCAAGAGTTGCGCGAAATCCGTCGCCACGGCCGCCAAGTCAGCCTGCGTCGGACTCTTGGAGCGGATATTCAGCATCCCGGACAGAATTTCGTAGAACGCACCGGTGAAAATCCTCGAGAAGGAGTGCACCTCGGCGCACAGCGCAGTGGCCGGAGCGCTGTCAGGCAACGTCTGCGGATCGACGTATTTGAAGGCGTTGTACGCGTTGCGAAGACAGTCAGAATCGACGCCCGTCTTATTGACCTGACGGATGGCCGCCCCTAATTGTTCGGCACACCGCGACAGCTCTGACGATTTGTAGTTTTTGACTCCGGCAAGGGCTGCGGCACGCACACTCGATAACTGCAGCGCCGACAGAATGGCACTCATGTCGCCGAAGGACTCGTGGAATGCGCCGACTTCGATGAATGGCGCGTCGAACAACTCGGGACGGTGTGCGTCCAAACAGGCGTGACCCATCTCGTGGCAGACGACATCGGGGCTCTCGCCTGAGTAGTAGGTAACCTGGCCGAGCGTCTCATGAAAAAACGCCAACTCGGTGCGATCGTAGTAGGCGTTCAGGTCGACGCCCTTGTCGAGGCTTACGCCCAGCACCGCGCTCGGCTCCCATTGCGTTACGCCCAGCAAAGGCGACCAGAAATCACCGCCGCGACGCAAGGCCTCGGCCGCTGTCCAGTACCGGAATTGAGGCGTTCCCTTGGCATAGACACCAGGCGGGATGGCCGCGCCCTTGATTTTGTATTTCAGCGGTCCTTTGGAAAGGTCGGGTACTGGCCGCGAGATCACATCCCAGCCGGAGGCGGGATCGTCCTGCCATACCGACACCGTGACCGCTGACTTGCCTTTGGCGGCGCTGTGTTTGACTGGACGTTTAGCTGGCTTTGCATTCTTGGGCATGGTGAATTCCCCTTTCGATGATGTGATGGGCACTATGTCGTGGCCGCGCGGTCGCACTCACACCGAGCTTTTTACCTCATCTTGCTAGGCACACTTATAGCACAAAATGGATCAACGCAGATTGTAGTGGGTAAATCCTGTTCATTTCCGAGGCAAGAAGGCGGTCAGAATCTTGAGCCGCATGTACTTAACTGTGGCAAATCCATTGAGAAAGGAGTGTCCGCGATGTGTTTATCAGATTCAAATGCCGCTATTCGGCCAAGTGCGGTAGTTCGGCGTCGAGATCGCACCGCCATGAGCGGTCCTCAGCCCTGCCGCATTAACGTTCGCCATAACCGGCGTGCAAAAGCAGAGCGAAGCGGCGCTGTTGAACGTTCCGCTGGATGGGCTGGTTAGGTTGCACTTTCACCAATCGCCTCCCTCATCTCCTTAGTGCCGTACGGCCTAACCGCTTCATAGGGGTTACGTCAGCTCTCCGATCGGCCGGAGAAGAAATTGCCGCTTTATGCGCCCCACTCGTTCCAGTACTTCTTCGCCGCGGCGAGGTAGGCGTCGAAATTAGCCGTCGACCAGCATTCGTTCGAGTTGTCGCGCACGAGCCAGTACAGATCGTTCGCGCACGCGAGCTTCGTCTTTTCCGCGTTCAGCACCCAGTTGAAAGTGTTGACGAACGAATCCTCATAGCATTGGACGAACTTGTCTGCTGGCACGTTCCAGAGCATCCCCTCAATGAAATACGAGGGGGCCACGCCGTCCGCAATGTACTTGTCGTCAATCATGCGGTTCCGCATGTTTTTGTAGACGCGGACCATGCGCTTGAACCGCTGATTCGTGTTCCGGTGTTTGGTCGTGCAGTTTTCCGAGTGCTGCTTCGGGAAGTTGACGATCTTAGTGCCGTCGCTGGTCCAGAAGGCGATCCCTTCGTCATACTGAGTATCCACACCGTTGCTCGCAGCTCGGTACCGTCGATGTTGCGCACAAACGAGCACATCTGCATCACGCCGACTGCCGCTCCCCTTGATGAAGATCGCTTTTTTCCCGGGTCTTACCTCGGCACCGAACTTCTTCTGCAGCCAAGCGAGGACATCCGCCTTGAAGTCGGCATACGCATACGTAGCCTGGCTGAATGCCTTACCGTAGTTTGTCTTCGCGTCGGGCGTTAGAGAATTGGTATCCGCATAGTACGTCTGGCTGAGGCGGATCACGATGTCGACATCGCTATCCCGGTACACGTTCGTGTCGTTGCCGTACGACCCCTGGAGGAAAATCGAGAAGTCCTTCGAGTAGTACGGCGAGGTGGTGTCATTTAAGACCTTCTGGATCATGTCATACGTTTGGGCCGATTGGGTGACCGACCCCTGATGGGACCAGGTTTCGAGCTGCGACTCCGGAATTGCCACCTACTCCCCCTCAGACGACAAGAAAAGCCTGGAGCGTCTGCTCGTGCTCGGCGAATGACTGCACGCCCCGCTGCGTCAGCACGTTGAGCTTCTTCAGGTCGTGCTCAAAGAGGTCCGTCGCCATCGCGGGCTCAGAAAACGACTGGCTGATGCGCACCGTCTGGATGTGCTTGTACAAGACCACCCGGAGCTGGTCCATCGACTGCGTGTTGATCTCAAGTGTTTTCTGCAGGAGCTGAACGCCGGGCGTCTTCTGCTTCCAATAGTCCACCGTCCACCAGTTCACGGGCGGGGGCGGATAGTTGCCGCAGCCAAGACTCACGACGCGGATGTTTTCGGGCGCCATTCCCAACACGACCGTCGCATCCGCGATGGCGTACAGCGTCGGGTTGTTTGCGCAGAAGCCGCCGTCGATGAGCTCTACCTTGTCGCCGCTAGACGTCACGACGGTCTTGCGGTTGAAGTATGGGTACGCCGAGCAGGACGCCTGAACCGCGTCACCGATTTTCACCCCGAACCCAGGCACGAATGACCCCTTCATGCCGTGTGCCTGCCCGACATGTGTCTTGAAGATCATCGGCTTCTCGAGGACCCACTTTGTAGTCACAATGCCGACGCTTGTCTTCACGTCCGTGAACATGGCATCGCCGAAGATGGTCGTCGATAGTTCGGCGAGCGCCCCTGACCTTCCGTCTGGGCCCTTGTTCTTCATCACTGTGGGCACATGGTCCTGGTAAAGCGCGATGATCTCCGTAACGCTCTTCCCCAAGGCAAGCATGGCCGTGATGATCGATCCGGTGCTCGTGCCGAAGATCAGGTCAAAGCGTTCGTGGAGGCGGCACCCGATCATCGCCTCGATCTCACGCAGGATTCCGAGAGTGTAGAACCCCTTGGCCCCGCCGCCGTCGAGACTGAGTACACAAAATAGTTTCTCGGGCATGTGAGGAGCCTCGTGCAACCTAACGTGGAAGTAACCCGCCTGCGCTGCTTTTCGCGCAGGTCCGGTTGACTGCTGGGTTAGAAGGCGCTCTCACCTACAGAACCTGTCGTAACCATAGTCCAATGCGGTGGTGGAATTCATAGATCCAGAGACTACAGTCGACATCTTCGGGCGCCGTTCCATAGGGATACACAAGTGCGCCGTCGCCAATGGTTTCCATGTTTAGTATTCGAATCTCGTCCGTCTCCATGTCCGGAGTTCCCGCCAGCATGGTGACTGATATAGTTACGGTCGCCGGGAGAATTCGACCCATGTGGAAAAAGTACAGGCCGCGTGTTGTGCGCTCGAAGACACGTTGATAGG
>JAYVME010000318.1:0-19410 GCA_043759115.1 Betaproteobacteria bacterium
CGGGTGATATTCCGGATGCAACCTGATCACCTTGAGCGCGATCTGCTCCAAATCGCTCAACGCCTCGCCCTGGCGATATTTTTTCCAGGTGTCGAAAAAGAACAGGCGGGACTGTTCGCGGGAAGGTTGAAACATCGTGAGCCGGGAGCCGTAAGCGGGTAACAGCGAAGTATAGTATGCCTTTTCCGCTTACCGCTTACCGCTCACAGATTTATGCTTGTACTCGCACAGATCGCTGATCAAACACGTCGGGCAGTCCGGCTTGCGCGCCATGCAGACGTAGCGCCCGTGCAGTATCAGCCAGTGGTGCGCGTGCAGTTTGAATTCGCCGGGCACAAATTTGAGCAGCTTGTTTTCGACGGCTATGACGTCCTTGCCCGGTGCGATGCCGGTGCGGTTGGCGACGCGAAAGATATGCGTGTCGACCGCGATGGTCGGCTGCCCGAATGCGACGTTGAGTATCACGTTGGCGGTTTTACGGCCCACTCCCGGCAGTTCTTCAAGCGCCTCGCGCGTATGTGGAACCGCGCCGCCGTGGCGCTCGATCAGCAGTTTAGAGGTCGCCAGAATGTTTTTCGCCTTGGTGTGATAAAGCCCGATGCGCTTGATGTGGTTTTCCAGCCCGGCAATGCCGAGCGCGAGCAATGTCGCCGGCGTATTGGCCACCGGGTACAGAGCGCGTGTCGCGAGATTGACACTTTTGTCGGTGGCCTGCGCCGACAGCACGACAGCGACCAGCAATTCGAAAGGCGTGCGGTAGACGAGTTCGGTGCGCGGCTCGGGAGCGGCGGCGCGCAGCCGGCTGAAAATTTCGACACGTTTGGACGGGTTCATGCGTATTGGGAATGATAGGCGAGTCGCTAAGAGTAATCGCGTGCCGCCAGGTTGACAACTTCGGTCGGCGGTCGCCGAATATCGCGCAAGCTACGGCGGACACAGTGATGAAAGGCGGGGCTATGCTGACTGAATCTCCCCGCTAACGCGTCAAGTGCGGTTGCCAAGAATGTCGCATACAATGCGCCGATTGCAGATTTGCCATCAAGCAGATGGCCATAAACCCGCATTAGGTCACGGTTTCGGCGGTGTGGCATGTTAATTGCGGAATGAATGGCAGAGGCGGCCGGTTGATATGCGGTCTGCCAACGAAAGCATGAACATGGTTAACAGGGCTCGCACTAAATCCGAAATGGGTTCATTTTTTGTGAGCCAGCATGGCGGACAGTGGCTCGCGTTGGGGTTGATGTTGCTGCTGCTGGTCGCGGCCATCGATTACGCGACCGGTTTCAAGCTGCGCCTGATTATTCTGTATCTCGTGCCGCTGCTGATTTTTACCTGGGTCATGGGCCGCCTGTCTGGTGTTTTGCTGTCGATCGTGGCGTGCACTTCGTGGGCCTATGTCGATGCAGTCGGCGGCCGCTACATCGATAATCCATCGCTGCTCTACTGGGATTGGGGCGCGGTGCTGCTCGGCTTTGTGGTCATCGTGGTTGGCGTGACTGAACTGCGCAAGGCGCTCGAAGATGCTCACTTCCAGTCACGCAAGGATTCGCTGACCGGGCTGGTCAACAAAGGCGGGTTTTATCAGGTGGTCAGCGCGGAGATCGAAGTATGCCGGCGCTACAAGCGCACGCTGTCGATTGCGTATATCGACTGCGATAACTTCAAGATGGTCAATGACAAGTTCGGCCATCACGTCGGCGATGACTTGCTGCGCGTGATCTCGAAGACCATGCAGCGCAAACTGCGCTCGTCAGATCTGCCGGGCAGGCTGGGGGGCGACGAATTCGCGATCATGTTGCCGGAGACCAATTCAGAAGCGTGCCGCATGGTTGTCGAGATGCTACAGCAGCGGTTGTTGCATGAGATGGCGGAGCACCAATGGCCGGTGACCTTCAGCATCGGCATTGCGACCTTTCTCACCATGCCGCCCTCGATCGAAGACATGATCCGTCAGGCGGATAAACTGATGTACGCCGTCAAAAATACCAGCAAAGGCGCGATCAAGCAGGAAGTCTTCCACGTCTGATCCGCGGCGCATGCGTGACCGCGGGCTATTTTTCCGAGCGGCCGCGTTGCGCGAGTCGCTGCCGCGCCCGCTCGATTGCGCGCCCAACGATATGCTGATTCACGTTGGTGTCGGCGGCGCTCCCCGCCGCGCGCCGAGCGTGCTCGTCGCGTTTGCGGCGTGTCGTGCGCCGTTCAAATCGCACGCGTGCCTGTGCCGCCGCGGTGCGCTGCTCCGCGCGCGTAAGTTGCGCGCCGGTTTCAACCAGCGTGATGCAGTCGACCGGGCACGGCGGTATGCACAACTCGCAGCCGGTGCAATCACGCGCGATCACCGTGTGCATAAAGCGGGTGGCGCCGACGATTGCATCGACCGGACACGCCTCGATGCACAATGTGCAGCCGATGCACAGCGTCTCGTCGATGATCGATTTTGCCGGCGGTTTGATGGCGCCGAAACGCGGATCAATCGGTTGCCAGGCGACGCCGAGCAGAGCGGCTAATTCGCGCGCGCCGTCATCGCCGCCGGGCGGACATTGGTTGATGCCGGCGCGTCCCGCGGCAATGGCTTCGGCATACGGGCGGCAGCCGGGGTATCCGCATAGGCGGCATTGCGTCTGCGGCAGCAGCGCGTCGATTCGTTCGGCCCAATCTGTTGCGGCGCGTGTCAAGCCAGCGCCTCGGCCGCCGCGACGTAGGGGCGGTTGACATCGGTGGCCAGATCGCGATGCGTCACGTGTCCGGCGTGCAGCTGAAGGCCGCGGCGCAGACCGTCGTCGTCGGCGATTGCCGCGCGCAAGCCGTGTGCCGCGAGCGTCAATGCATATGACAGCGTTACCTGCGTGAGAGCCAAAGTCGCGGTGCGCGCGACGGCCGAAGGCATGTTGGGAACGCAGTAATGAACAACCCCGGCCTCGATGTAAACGGGATCCGAGTGGGACGTCGGGCGCGAGGTCTCGGCGATGCCGCCCTGATCGATGCCGACGTCAACGATCACCGAACCCGGCCGCATCGCTGCCACATCGTCGCAATGGATGAGTTTGGGCGACAGCTTGCCCGGCTGCAGCACCGCGCCGACAATCAGATCGGCATCGCGCGCGAGCATGCGGATCATTTGCGGTTCCGAAATGCCGGTTTTCAGGCGCGCGCCGAACAGCTGCTCCAACGCGCGCAGTCGCAGCGGGCTGCAATCGAGCACGCTGACGTCGGCACCCATGCCAATGGCGATGCGCGCGGCATTCATGCCGACCGTGCCGCCGCCGATTATCAAGACTTTGCCGGGCGCAACACCCGGCACACCCGGCAGCAGCACGCCGCTGCCGCCGTTGCCCATTTGCAGCGCCCACGCGCCGAACTGGATGGAAAGGCGGCCGGCGATCTCGGACATCGGGACCAGCAGCGGCAGACTGCCGTCGGCGGCACTGACCGTTTCGTAAGCCACGCAACTGACCTTGCGGTCGATCATCGCCGCCAGCAGCGGCGGGTCGGGTGCGAAATGCTGGTAGCAGAAAAGAATCTGCGCGGGATGGGTGAGACCAAATTCAGCCGCTTGCAATTCCTTCACCTTGATGACGAGATCGCCCGCATAGGCCAGCGCCGGCGTGGCGGCAAGCTCGGCGCCGGCGGCACGGTACGCGGCATCGTCAAAGCCGACCGCCGCGCCCGCGCCGGTTTCGACCGTTACCGCGTGGCCGGCGGCAACGAGCGCCTGCGCGCCGGCCGGCGTAAGCCCGACACGATACTCGCCGTTTTTTATTTCTCGAGGTACACCGATACGCATGGGGTTCCTTGTTTTGTACACGCACAGATAAAAATTGCGCGGTGCTACCGCTTCAGCCGGCCATGCCGGTGCCGGAGCGGCTAACGCGCCGGGTCTACTTACTCATCCGCAGTCGCGGGCAGCGGCTGCCAGCGGCCGTCGATCAATCCCTGCATCGGCTGAAACCCGATCTTGTAGGCCATTTTTCGGCTTTGCGCGATCCAGTAGCCGAGGTACAGATACGGCTGGTCTTTTTTCACGCAGCGGTCGATCTGCCACAGAATATTGAAAGTGCCGTAACTCGCCGCGCGAATATCCGGATCGAAGAACGTGTAGACCGACGACGAGCCATCCTGCAGTTCATCCATGATGCTCACCATGCGTAATGTGCCGTGCTCGCGAAATTCCACCAACCGAGATTCGACATTGCTCTGCAGCAGAAAATGCCGGTACTGCTCGCGGCTGTCCTGATCCATGCCGCCGCCGGCATGCCGTATCGACTGATAACGCAGGTATAGCGCGTAGTGCTCGTGGCTGTACTTGAGATCGAGGATTTCGGCGGTGAGTCCCGCGTGTTTCTTCCAGATGCGGCGCTGGGCGCGGCTCGCTTTGAATTCCTCCGTCACCACGCGCACCGGGACGCAGGCGCGGCAATGGTCGCAATAGGGTCGATAGGTGAAAGCGCCGCTGCGGCGGAAGCCCGCCTTGACGAGTTCACTGTAAACCGGCGCGTCTATGAGGTGGCTGGGTGTGGCAACCTGCGAGCGCGCCATGCGGTCCGGCAGATAACTGCACGGATACGGCGCGGTCGCGTAGAACTGCAGCACCGACAGCGGAAAGTCATTGAGCAGGGTCAAGGTCGGGTTTCCAGGTCAGAGTCGAGCTTCCAGCGGCCGGCTACACTTGCACAGTTTACCAACACCTGCAGTTCGCGCATAAAATCCGCGCGCGGAATCTCGCGCGCGCCCAGCGAGGCAAGGTGCGGCGTGTGCATCTGGCAATCGATCATGCCGAACTGCCAGCGCCCAAGTTGCCGCGCCAGGTGCACGAGCGCGATCTTGGAGGCATCAGCGACGCGCGTGAACATCGATTCGCCGTAGAACATGCGGCCCAGCGCGACGCCGTAGAGCCCGCCCGCGAGTTCGCCATCGATCCACGTTTCGACCGAATGCGCGAGGCCCTGTTCATGCAACGCGCTATAGGCGGCCATCATGTCGTCGCTGATCCAGGTGCCGTCCTGTTCCGGCCGCGGTTTGGCGCAGGCCTGCATGACCGCCAGGAAGCTGGTATCAACTCGCACCTCGTATTGCCGGTTGCGCAATACCTTATTGAGCGAGCGCGCGATTTTCAGTTCGCGCGGGATAAGCACCATACGCGGATCGGGCGTCCACCACAGAACCGGCTGCCCCGGACTGAACCACGGGAATATGCCATGCCGGTAGGCGTCAACGAGGCGCGGGATGGATAAGTTGCCGCCCGCGGCGAGCAGGCCGTTGGGCTCTGCCAGCGCGTCGGTCACGGGCGGCAGCGGCTCGTCAGCTTTCAGCCAGCGGATCATGCACCGTATTCTACGGATGCCGTGGCCCGGATAGAAATTTGATACAGATCAAGTGGGCGCGCTGATGTCGCCGTTACCATGCATGCCGGAGCTCAAAATGATCCCAGTCGCGCACCGCCCATGACGCCTGCCGGCACGGCAATCCCTGTCGATACGCCCGTCGGCTGCTATCACTGCGGATTACCGGTTCCGCGCGGCGGTGACTACCGCGTGGTGGTCGATGGCAAGGCGCGCGGCATGTGTTGCGCCGGGTGCCAGGCGGTCGCGCAAACCATCGTCGATAACGGCCTGACTTCCTATTACTTTCATCGCAGTGCATTGCCGCAGCGCGAGCAGACGGTGCCCGCGTTTGCGCGGGACCTTGCGGCCTGCGCGGTGGCCGAGATCGAGCAGTCGCTGACCCGCGATCTGGGTGACAGCGAACGGGAAGCCGCGCTCATGCTGGAAGGGATCACCTGTGCGGCGTGCGTATGGCTCATCGAGCAGCGCATCGCGCGTCTGCCGGGCGTGCTCGGCATGGAGATCAATTACGCGACGCGCCGCGCGCGGGTGCGCTGGGACACGCGGCGCACGCAGCTTGCCGCCATTCTCGCGGCGGTCGTCGCGATCGGTTACCGCGCTCAACCGTACGACCGCGCGCGCGCCGAACAATCGGCGCAGACCGAGCGCACGCAGGCGTTATGGCGTCTGTTCGTGGCCGGCTTGGGCATGATGCAGGTCATGATGTACTTGCTCCCCGTCTACCTGACCGACGGCGAGATGACCGCCGACATCGAGCAGTTGATGCGCATCGCGAGCCTGCTGCTGACGTTGCCGGTCGTCGTGTTCTCGGCGGAGCCGTTTTTTGCCGGCGCGTGGCGCGACGTGCGCGCGTGGCATCTGGGCATGGATGTGCCGGTTGCGCTCGGCATCGGCGCCGCATTTGTTGCCAGCGTGGTTGCGACGTTAACCGGCAGAGGGCAGGTTTATTTCGATTCGATCACCATGTTTGTTTTTTTGTTGCTGGCGGCGCGCTATTTCGAAATGACGGCGCGCACCCGCGCTCTTATGGCGCGCGAGCGGCTGGTGCAGCAGTTGCCGCCGGTGGCCGAGCGTTTGGTCGCGTGGCCGGCCTCCGATCTGGCGGAGATAGTCGCGGCCGCCAGCCTGCGTGTTGGCGATTACGTGCGCATCCGGCCGGGTTCCGTGGTGCCGGCCGATGGCGCGGTCGTGGACGGCGCGAGCGAAATTGACGAACGGTTGCTGACCGGCGAAGCGCAGCCGCGGGCCAGGCGCAGTGGCGATGCATTGATCGGTGGTACATTCAACGCCGGCAATCCGCTCGTGATGTGCGTGACGCGTGTCGGTGCCGATACGGTGTTGTCCGGCATTCTGCGCCTCCTGGATCGCGCCGCGACGGAAAGACCGCGCATCGCATTGAGCGCGGAACGCGTGGCCCGGCATTTTGTGCTGGCGCTGCTGGTGATTGCGTCGCTGACGGCCGCGGTATGGTATCTGATCGATCCGGCGCGCGCGCTGTGGGTGACCGTCGCCGTGCTGGTGGTGAGTTGTCCGTGTGCGTTATCCCTGGCAACTCCCGCCGCGCTGGCGGCGGCGATGGGTTCCTTGCAGACGCGGGGCGTATTGATTACACGCGGCGATGCGCTGGAAAGTCTGGCGCGCGCCACCGACTTCGTGTTCGACAAGACCGGTACGCTGACCGCCGGTCATATGCGGTTGGAGAGCGTGACGCTGCTCACTGGGGGCGGGTCCGTCCGCACGCGCGATGAGTGCGTACGGCTGGCCGCGGCGCTCGAGGCTGATTCGACGCACCCGATTGCGCGCGCCATCGTGGCGGCAGCGCCGGCCGGCGGGAAGCCGCGCTGCGTCGACGTGACGCATGTGACGGGCGCCGGGATCGGCGCGCTCGTCGATGGCGTGCGCGTGCGGCTGGGGACGCCGCAGTTCGTGGCCGAACTGCATCAGCAGCCGCTGCCGCCGGAGTTGCAATGGATCGCCGGGGATGTGTCAGTGGTGGCGCTGGGTGACGAGCGCGGGTGGAGCGCGCTATTTGCGCTCGCCGATCAGTTGCGGCCGCATGCGCGCGCGGTCGTGCGCGAACTCACGCGCATGGGCAAACGCGTGCATCTGGTGTCGGGTGACCGGCCGCCGGCAGTCCGGCATATCGCCCGCAATCTCGACATTGCAGCGTGGCTGGGCGGCGCCTCGCCGCGCGACAAGCTCGACTACGTGGGGCGGTTGCAGCAGGATGGCGCGATTGTCGCGATGGTTGGCGACGGGATCAATGACGTGGCGGGGCTGGCGCGCGCGCAGGTCTCGATTGCGATGGGCGGCGGCGCCGACATTGCATGCGGCAACAGTGATGTGCTGCTGTTGTCCGGCCGGCTCGATGCGCTGCTCGCTGCCGTGCGCACGGCGCGCGCAACGCTCGACGTGATCCGCCAGAATCTGGCGTGGGCGTTTGCCTACAATCTCGTGGCGGTACCGCTGGCGGCGTGCGGTTACGTGACGCCGCTGGCCGCCGGCATTGGCATGGCCGGCAGTTCGATGCTGGTCGTGGCCAATGCACTGCGGTTGTTGCGCGATACGCCGCCAAATAGGCCGGCACATGACGCGCAGAATACGTTAGCGCCGGCGGCCGACTAAGTGGACATCGTTTATCTGCTGGTGCCGTTGAGCCTCGTGCTGGTGTTCATGATCGGCGCGGTGTTCTGGTGGGCGCTGCGGCGGGGGCAATTCGACGACCTCGAAGGGCCCGCGCACCGTATTCTGATGGACGAAGACCGCGTGGCGGACGCAGCGTGCGCTCGCGTGCCGCCTCCCGTGGCGCAGCCTAATGGCGGCAATCGCGCAGGCGTGCGGGATCCAGCACCGTGATGTGCCGCCCGTTGACCGCGATGGTGCCGTCCGCGATCAGTTCATGCAGCATGCGCGAAAAATACTCCGGCGTCAGGTTCAGGCGCGATGCAATGATGCTTTTCTTGGCGGGCAAGGTCACCGGTTGCTGGCGGCTGCCGCGGGTGGTGGCGATTTCGAGCAGATAATGCGCGACCCGCTCGCGGCCCGAATTCAGAGCGAACGCGGCGACGTCGGCGATCAACCCGCCGACCTGACGGCTCAAGGCGGCGGCGAGTTGCGGCCATAGTTCGGCGACGTCGGCGCCGCATTCGACCAACGTTTCCCGCGGCGTCAACAGGAGCGCGCTGTCGGTCAGGGCCTCCGCCGCGGTGGTGTGGTTTGCGCCAAGCACCACGGCGGCGAGCCCGGCATGTCCGCCGGGACCTATCAGATCGATCACTTTGCCGGGCCCGGCCGCCACGCTGACGTTCAACGCGATGCGTCCGCTGGTCACCGTGTAGAGCCCGGCGCAGCGTTCGCCGCCAGCAAACAGTTGTTCGCCGTGCCCGAGATTGAGCGCAGTGCTGCCCGCCGCAAGGCGCGCGATCGCGGGCGGCGGCAGTGAACGGAACAGGGTCGAGCGGCGCAGCGACACTGCTGCGCGCGCCTTGTCCCCTGCGGGTGCGGAATTCATTGGGCACTAGTCATGAGTGATTGCCGCCAGTAAAACGCAGATTGTTCCGGCGCAAGTTGATTCAGATCAACCAATCCGCACGTCACTGGCCCGCGGACTGTTTGATGTAGATCAAATCCGCCCGCACGGCCGGCAACTAATATGTTGCCAGCGTATTTCCAGGGAGTGCGGTTGATGAGCGATGCCGAAAGTTACAACTACAAGGTGGTGCGCCAGTTTTCCATCATGACCGTCGTGTGGGGCGTGGTCGGCATGCTGGTTGGCGTGTTTATCGCCGCGCAGCTGGTTTGGCCCGACCTCAATCTTGCGCCATGGCTGTCGTATGGCAGGCTGCGTCCGCTGCATACCAACGCGGTGATTTTCGCGTTTGGCGGTTCGGGGCTGTTCGCGACCTCTTATTACGTCGTTCAGCGCACCTGTCACGTGCGTCTCTTCAGCAATGCGCTGGCGGCATTCACGTTCTGGGGCTGGCAGGCCGTGATCGTGCTCGCGGCGATAACTTTGCCGCTCGGTTTCACCAGCGGCAAGGAATATGCGGAACTCGAGTGGCCGATCGATATTCTTATCACCCTGGTGTGGGTTGCCTACGCGGTGGTGTTCTTCGGGACGATCGCGATGCGCCGGATCAAGCACATCTACGTCGCGAACTGGTTTTTCGGCGCTTTCATCCTGACGGTTGCGTTGCTGCATATCGTCAACAGCGCGGAAATTCCGGTGACATTCTGGAAGTCCTATTCGGTGTACGCCGGCGTGCAGGATGCGATGGTGCAGTGGTGGTACGGGCACAACGCGGTCGGGTTTTTTCTGACGGCCGGCTTTCTCGGCATCATGTATTACTTCATTCCGAAGCAGGCCGGGCGGCCGGTGTACTCTTACCGGCTCTCGGTCGTGCACTTCTGGGCCCTGATATTCACCTATATGTGGGCGGGCCCGCATCACCTGCATTACACCGCGCTGCCGGACTGGGCGCAGTCGATCGGCATGCTTTTCTCGTTGATCCTGCTCGCACCTTCGTGGGGCGGCATGATCAACGGCATCATGACGCTGTCGGGCGCGTGGCACAAACTGCGCACCGATCCCATCTTGAAGTTTCTGGTGACGTCGCTGTCGTTCTACGGCATGTCGACTTTCGAAGGGCCGATGATGTCGATCAAGACCGTGAACGCGCTGTCGCATTACACCGACTGGACCATCGGCCACGTGCATTCGGGCGCGCTCGGCTGGGTGGCGATGGTGACGATAGGCGCCATGTACTACCTGATTCCGCGCCTGTTCGGGCGTGCCGAAATGTACAGCGTCAAGTTGATCGATGTGCATTTCTGGGTGTCGACGATCGGCGTCGTGCTCTATATATCGGCGATGTGGATCGCCGGCGTGATGCAGGGCCTGATGTGGCGCGCGGTGAACCCCGACGGCACCCTGACCTACAGCTTCGCCGAGGCGGTTAAAGCAACCTATCCGTACTACACCGTGCGGCTCTTGGGCGGCGTGATCTTCTTCTCCGGCATGCTGATCATGGTTTACAACGTGTGGAAAACCATTGCCGGCCAGCGCGCTGTCGATGACGCGAGAATTCCCGCCGTCGCCATGGCGCACGCCTGAAGCCGGAGACATGAAATGAACAATCGACACGACGTCATAGAACAGAACATGGGGCTGATGATCATTCTGATCATCTTGGTGGTCGCAGTGGGCGGCCTGGTGGAAATCGTGCCGCTGTATTTTCAGCGCTCGACGACCGAGCCGGTGGCGGGATTGAAGCCGCTACCCGCGCTGCAGCTGGCGGGACGCGATATCTACATTCGCGAGGGCTGCAATAATTGCCACTCGCAGATGATCCGGCCGTTTCGCGCCGAGACCGAGCGCTACGGCCATTATTCGGTCGCCGGCGAATTCGTTTACGACCATCCGTTCCTGTGGGGATCGAAGCGCACCGGCCCCGATCTGGCGCGGGTCGGCGGACGCTATTCCGATGAATGGCACCGTATACACCTGAATAATCCGCGCGACCTGGTGCCGGAATCGAACATGCCGGCGTACACGTGGCTGGCGCGAACGCCGGTCGATGCCGAGGTGCTGCCGGCGAAAATGCGGGCGCTGCGCGGCGTGGGTGTGCCGTACGCGGACGAGGATGTCGCCGGCGCGGCCGCTGCCGCCCAGGGCAAGAACGAGCAGGACGCGGTGGTCGCGTATCTGCAGGGACTGGGCCTGGTTTTGAGGAATGTGAGATGAACGCGATGGACTACAGCTTCTTCAGCAGTGTGATGACCGTGGTGATGCTGGTCGTGTTTCTCGGCATTGTAGCGTGGGCGTACAGCAGCAAGCGCCGCGCGGCATTCGATGAGGCGGCACGCGTGCCGCTTGAGGATGATGCAACGCCGGTTGAGCGCGCCGCACCCCGGCACACGGCCAGGGACATCTCATGAGCGATTTTTCGAGCGATTTCTGGGCCGTCTACATCTCGCTGATAACGATGGTCAGCATCATTGCGTGCGCTGTTCTGTTGTATTCCTACAGCACCCAGCGCGTGGCGAAAGACGCGCAGTCCCAGACCACCGGGCACACCTGGGATGAGGATCTCAACGAGGGGAATAACCCCCTGCCGCGCTGGTGGATGTGGTTGTTCTATATCACAATCGTTTTTTCGCTCGTTTATCTGGTGCTCTATCCGGGGCTCGGCAACTACGCCGGCGTGCTGGGCTGGAGTTCGCGGAGCCAGTATGACGACGAGCAAAAGCAGGCGGCGGTGCGCTACGCGCCAATCTTCGAGATGTATCTGAAGCAGGACATCAAGACGGTGGCGGCCGATCCGGCGGCACGCGCCATCGGGCAGCGCCTGTTTCTCACGTATTGCGCGCAATGCCACGGTTCGGACGCGGGCGGTGGTAAAGGGTTTCCCAATCTGCGCGACAACGACTGGCTCTACGGCGGGGAACCCGAGACCATCAAAGCCTCGATCACCAACGGTCGCAACGGCGTGATGCCGCCTCTGGGCGGCGCCGTGGGTGGTGAAGAGGGCGTCAAGGACGTCGCGCACTATGTGTTGAGCCTCTCCGGGCGCACGCATGACGAACTGCGCGCGGCGCGCGGCAAGGGTAAATTCAGCATCCTCTGCGCGGCCTGTCACGGCCCCGACGGCAAAGGCAATCATGCGCTGGGCTCGCCCAACCTGACCGACGATATCTGGATTTATGGCGGTTCGGAAAGCGTGATCAGGGAGACCATCACGAAAGGCCGCGGCACCAATATGGTTGCTGCCGGCGTGAGCATGATGCCGGCGCACAAGAACGTGCTGGACGAAGCCAAAATTCATCTCCTCAGCGCGTACGTCTACGGGCTGTCGTCGCAGCCGCAGAAGTAGGCGAAGGCTTAACGAGCGTCACGACCCGCGGCAGCCATGAGCAGTACCGTGCCCAAGCTGGCGGCGGTCAATTCGCCGGTCGAAGTCGATTTGTATGAAGTCAGGCGCACGATTTATGCGCGCGCGGTGCACGGCTGGTTCGCCAACTGGCGCGTTGCGCTGGTGCTGCTGACCCAGCTGGTTTTCTACGGATTGGCATGGCTCCCGTGGAACGGGCGGCAGGCGGTGCTGTTCGATCTCGCGACGCGTAAATTTTATATCTTCGGCCTCGTGTTCTGGCCGCAGGATTTTATTTTTCTCACCCTGCTGTTGATTATCTCGGCTTTGTCGTTGTTCCTGTTCACCGCGGTGGCCGGCCGCTTGTGGTGCGGCTATGCGTGTCCGCAGACCGTGTATACCGAGATTTTCATGTGGATCGAGCGCAGGATCGAAGGCGACCGCCTGGCGCGCATGAAGCTCGACCAGCAAGGACTTTCCGTACGGAAAGTCCTGATAAAGGCGGCAAAGCATGGAGCGTGGGTGGCGTTGTCGCTGTGGACCGGGTTTACGTTTGTCGGCTATTTCACGCCGATCCGGACGCTGGTGTCGGAAGTCGCGGGCGCGGGCCTCGGCCCGTGGGAGATGTTCTGGGTGCTGTTCTACGGGTTTGCCACCTATGGCAATGCCGGCTGGATGCGCGAACAGGTATGCATGCACATGTGCCCGTATGCGCGGTTTCAAAGCGTGATGTTTGACTCCGACACGCTCATCATTACCTATGATGCGCAGCGCGGCGAGCCGCGCGGCTCGCGCAGCAGGTCGGCGGATTACAAGGCGGCCGGTCTCGGCGCCTGCGTCGACTGCGGCATCTGCGTGCAGGCGTGTCCGACGGGCATCGATATCCGTGGCGGTTTGCAATACGAGTGCATCGGCTGCGCCGCGTGCATCGACGGCTGCGACCAGGTGATGGACAAATTGGGCTACGCGCGGGGTTTGATCCGCTACTCGACCGGGCATGCAGTGCACGGCGACTACCGGGACCGCGACATCGTGCGCCACGTGCTGCGCCCACGCACGCTCGTCTACAGCGCGATCCTGCTCGCGGTGGTCGCGGCGTTTATCGGTTTGATATACGTGCGCGTGCCGCTCAAGGTCGACGTGATCCGCGATCGCGCAACACTGGTGCGCGAAACGAACGACGGATTGCTCGAAAACGTTTACCGGCTGCAGATCATGAACACCGCCGAAGAGCCGCGCAAAATCGTAATTACGGCGGACGGCATCGCCGGCATGCGGCTGATTGCGCCGCAGCCGGTCGACCTGCCGGCGGCGACCGCGCTGACGGTGCCGGTCACATTGCGCGTCGATCCCGCCCGGACGTCGGCGGGATCGCATACAGTGCATTTTCATATCGAGGACAGCGCGGATGCGCGGGTCAGGGCCGACGAGAAGTCGGTATTTTATGTACGTTAATAGGACCAGGAGCTAAATGATGACGACTCTGACCGACAACCTGCTGGCCAAACCCTGGTACCGCGAGCCGTGGCCGTGGCTGCTGATGGCGGGGCCGTGCGTGGTGATCGTTGCGGGTTTCTTTACTCTGTGGCTGGCGATCACGTCCGATGATGGACTCGTCGCTGACGACTATTACAAGCGCGGCCTCGCGATAAACCAGACTTTGTCACGGGCGCTGCGCGCGGAGCAACTCGCACTCGGCGCGCGCGTCGTATTGGGCGCAGACGGGGCGCGCGCGCGGGTCACGTTGACCGGCGCCGGCGTGTTGCCGGAATACCTTCGATTGCGGCTGGTGCATCCGACGCGGGCGGTCGCTGACGAATTGATCGAGCTGCGCGCGGTGACGCCGGGCGTTTATGAAGGAGTTCTCGCGGCGGCGGTTGCCGGCAGGCGCGTCGTGATGCTGGAGGACCGGGCGCAAACGTGGCGGCTGGCGGGAGAAGCGACCGGCAGCGCGCAAGTGGTGTTGCTTACGCCGCAGTAGGCAAGGGCCGCTTGAGCGGCCAGACGAACAGGAGGTGAACATGCAACGCGCGATCTGGGTGCTGTGGCCGTCGTTCATCGTCGGCGGCATCGCCGAAGGAATATTCTTTACCTTGTTTGATCCAATGGACCTGCATCTCTTTGGCGAGCCGCTCGCTCTCGGCCGGATCGCGCTCTATACCCTCGGTTTTTTCGCCTTCTGGCTGCTCGCGGCCGGCTCCAGTGCTTTCACGTGCTTCCTGCAGCGGCCGGCGGCCGATATCAACAACTTCTGCCCGTTGCAACCGCACGAACGGCCAGCCGGTTGTCCCAAACGCGACACCGCCGAGGGCTGCTGCGACTAAGAGCCCCGCGCGGTGCAGCGCTACGCACGCGCGGAAAATTCTAGCGCGGCGTGCCGGCGTTGCTGAATATCCTGACCAGCTTCGCTTGATTTGCGCAATGCGGCCCGCCGAATAGGGCTCCTCTACAAATTACGTACGATTCTAAATCAATGTTTTTTAAAGAGGGACGACCAATACATCTTCAATTGATCTAGATCAAATCCGACCGGTGCCCCGCGCTTAAACTTCGCTCCGGAACATTGGGATCGAGGGAACACGTGATGGCATCAAAGACTTACATGGGCTGGTCGGTGGTCACGGCAAGCACGACCGCATTTACAGTCTGTTTCATGGTGTGGATGATGTTTGCCGTGATTGGCATTCCGATCAAGCAGAACCTGGGGCTTAACGAAACGCAGTTCGGCGTGCTGGTGGCGCTGCCGGTGCTGACCGGCTCGCTGATCCGTCTGCCGCTGGGCATGTGGACCGACCGCTTCGGCGGCCGCATCGTGTTTTTCATACTCATGCTGTCGACGGTATTTCCGATCTGGCTCATTTCCCGCGCCACCGAGTACTGGCACTTCCTGGTGACGGGCTTGTTCGTAGGTGTGGCAGGCGGCTCATTCACGGTCGGCATCGCCTACTGCGCGCGCTGGTTTCCAAGACATCGCCAGGGTTTCGCGATGGGCATATTCGGCGCCGGCAATACCGGGGCGGCGGTGAACAAGTTGGTGGCGCCCAGCATCGTGGTGGCCTTCGGCTGGACCATGGTGCCGCAGGTGTATGCAGTGCTCATGCTGGTCACCGCCATCGCGTTCTGGTTTTTCACCTATACCGATGAGGACCACGCCACGGGCGTTTCGCACGTCACGATAAGAGAGCAATTGCAGGTGCTGAAGGACCCGACCGTATGGCGATACAGCCAATATTATTCAATCGTGTTTGGCGGTTACGTGGCGCTGTCGCTGTGGATGACCAAGTACTATATTTCCGAATACGGTTTCGATATTCAATTGGCGGCGTTGCTGGCGGCCGGCTTCAGCATCCCCGGCGGCGTGCTGCGCGCGATCGGCGGCTGGTGCGCCGACAAGTACGGCGCGCATACCATCACTTGGTGGGTGTTGTGGGTCTCGCTGGTCTGTCTCTTTTTCCTGTCGTATCCGCAGACGGATCTCACGATACAGACCGTGACCGGTCCCAAGACGTTGCATATCGGGCTCAACGCGACGCTGTTCACGGTCATCATGTTCACCATGGGCATTGCGTTTGCGATCGGCAAGGCGTCGGTCTTCAAATATATCTCCGACGACTACCCGAAAAACATCGGCGTGATCTCCGGCGTCGTGGGGCTGGCGGGCGGCATGGGCGGCTTCATCCTGCCCATCATGTTCGGCGCGCTGGTGGATCTGACCGGTGTGCGCTCGTCCGCCTTCATGCTGATGTTCGGCATCGTCTGGGTGTCGCTGATGTGGATGTATTTCACCGAGGTGCGGCCGATGGGGGTGGAATTGAGCCGCCAGCACCCGGAGCCTTCGCATTTCAGTTGAAACCGGAACGCTTCAGCGCCAAAGGCTGAGCTAAGCCATCAACCAAACATCAACCAAGGAACATCATGAACACGACCACCAAGGCTGCCGCCGCCGTGCCGACTCCCGCGAGCGGCGCGGACATCGCCGACTGGCGCCCCGAGGACGACGCTTTCTGGGAATCTACCGGCAAGCGCATCGCCTACCGCAATCTGTGGATCTCGGTGCCGAGCCTGTTGTGCGGTTTCGCCGTCTGGGGTATGTGGGGAATCATCACCGTGCAAATGCTGAACCTGGGGTTCCCGTTCAGCCAGGCCGAGTTGTTCACGCTGACCGCGATTGCCGGCCTCGCCGGCGCCACGATGCGCATTCCGGCCTCGTTCCTGATCCGCCTGGCGGGCGGGCGCAACACTATCTTCCTGACCACCGCGATGCTGCTGGCGCCGGCGCTGGGCACCGGCATCGTACTGCAGCACAAAGACTGGCCGCTGTGGGCATTCCAGTTGATGGCGCTGTGGTGCGGCGTGGGCGGCGGCAACTTCGCCAGTTCCATGTCCAACATCAGCACCTTTTTCCCGAAGCGCTTGCAAGGTTTGGCACTGGGCCTGAACGCTGGCCTCGGCAACTTCGGCGTGACCAGCATGCAGGTCATCATTCCGCTGGTCATGACGGTCGGGCTGTTCGGCACTTTCGGCGGCGAACCGATGACGCTGATCAAGGACAGCGGCTGGATTTTCGGCAAAATCGCAGCCGGCACCCCGACCTGGATCCAGAACGCCGGCTTTGCGTGGATCTTGTCCCTGGTGCCGCTCGCGGGCTTGTGCTGGTTCGGCATGAATAACCTGAAGACCGTTTCGCCCAATACCGGCGGCACGCTCGCCGCTTTTATCAAGATTACGTGGCTCTACACGCTGTCGTTCGTGCCGGCGGGCCTGGGCCTGTACCTGTATCTGCCCGCGCCGAGCGGCCTCGGCGTATTGAACATGTGGGTGGCGATGCCGCTGATCATAGCCGGCACGCTGCTCGTGATGAAACTCACCGCCTTCGGCACGATGAAGGAGGGCATCGCCGCGCAGTTCAAAATTTTCGGCAACAAGCACACCTGGTCGATGACGTTGCTGTACATCGTGACCTTCGGCTCGTTCATCGGCTTCTCGATGGCGTTGCCGCTGTCGATGAAGGTGATCTTCGGCATCAGCCACCTACCCGATCAGGCGGGCGTGATGCAACACACGCTGAACAATCCGAATGCGCCGCCGGTGCTGGCCTACGCGTGGATCGGCCCCTTCGTCGGCGCGCTGATTCGCCCGGTGGGCGGCTGGATCGCCGACAAAGTCGGCGGTTCGATTGTCACGCAGCTCATCTCGGTGGTCATGGTGTTCGCGTCCATCGCGGTGGGTTACGTTATGCTGCTCGCATACAAGTCGCCGACGCCGGAAGAGTACTTCCTGGTGTTCATGCTGCTGTTCGTACTGCTGTTCGCCGCCACCGGCATTGGTAACGGCTCCACGTTCCGCACCATAGGCGTGATTTTCGACCGTACGCAGGCCGGTCCGGTGCTGGGCTGGACGTCGGCGGTGGCCGCCTACGGCGCGTTCATAGCTCCGGTCGTGATCGGTGCGCAAATCACGAAGGGCACACCCGAGATCGCGATGTACGCCTTCGCTGTTTTCTACGCACTCTGCCTGGTTCTCAACTGGTGGTTCTACCTGCGCGCCGATGCGTATGTGAAGAACCCCTGAGCCCCGTGTCCCCCGAGTCCCCTATGTCCCAATATAAATTTTCCGGGAAATCCGCATGAGCCACTTTCTTGACCGACTGAACTATTTCTCCCAACCGCGCGAGTCGTTTGCCGACGGCTTCGGCGTGACCACCGGTGAGGATCGCACCTGGGAGGACGCCTACCGCAATCGCTGGGCGCACGACAAGATCGTGCGTTCCACCCACGGCGTCAACTGCACCGGTTCGTGCTCGTGGAAGATCTACGTCAAGGGCGGCATCGTCACCTGGGAGACGCAGCAAACCGACTACCCGCGCACGCGCTGGGATATGCCCAACCACGAACCGCGCGGCTGCTCGCGCGGCGCGTCGTACTCCTGGTATCTCTACAGCGCCAATCGAGTGAAGTATCCGCTGGTGCGCGGCCGGCTGCTTAAAAGCTGGCGCGCGGCGCGCCTGACGCGCGATCCGGTCGCGGCGTGGGCTTCCATTGTCGAGTCCGACGCCAAGCGGCGCGATTATCAAAGCATTCGCGGTCTTGGCGGCTTCGTGCGCTCGAGCTGGGATGAAGTCAACGAGATCGTCGCCGCGGCCAACGTCTATACCATCAAGAAGCACGGCCCGGACCGCGTGATCGGTTTCTCGCCGATTCCCGCCATGTCGATGGTGAGCTACGCCGCGGGCTCGCGTTACCTGAGCCTGATCGGCGGCGTGTCCATGAGTTTCTACGACTGGTACTGCGATCTGCCGCCGTCCAGTCCGCAGGTCTGGGGCGAGCAGACTGACGTGCCCGAATCAGCCGATTGGTACAACTCGAATTTCATCATTGCCTGGGGCTCCAATGTGCCGCAGACGCGCACGCCGGACGCGCACTTCTTCACCGAGGTGCGCTATAAGGGCGCGAAGACGGTGGCGGTGACGCCCGATTATTCCGAGGTCGCCAAACTCGCTGACATCTGGATGCATCCAAAGCAGGGCACCGACGCCGCGGTGGCGATGGCGATGGGGCACGTGATCCTGAAGGAATTTTATTTTCCGGATGGCGGCCGCGAGCGCAGCGCCTACTTCGACGATTACGTGCGCCGCTACACCGACATGCCGATGCTGGTGATGCTCAAAGAACACGTTCTGCCGAGCGGCGAAGTCATCGCGGTGCCCGACCGCTACGTGCGCGCATCGGATTTCAGCGACAAGTTCGACCAGGCCAATAATCCGGAGTGGAAGACCGTTGCTTTTGACGAGGCCGGCACAGTGGTGCTGCCCAACGGTGCGATCGGTTTCCGGTGGGGGCCGGACGGCCGCGCCGATCAGGGCCAGTGGAACCTCGAAGCGAAAGAGGCGCGCAACGGCCAGCACGTGAAACTCAAGCTGTCGCTGCTTGAAGGCAGCGCGCCGAGCCAGGACACCGCGCAAGTCGGCTTCCCGTACTTCGGCGGCATCGAGAGCGAGCACTTTCCCAATAACGTGCTCAAGGGCGAGAACGCAGACGTGTTGGTGCGCACCGTTCCCGTGCAGCGCATCGCGCTGGGCAAAGAAGGTGATAAGCGCGAAACGCTGGTGGCCACCGTGTTCGATCTGCAGGTGGCGAACTACGGCGTGGCCCGCGGCCTTGCGGGCGAGCTCGCCGCCAAAGATTTCGACGACGACACGC
>JAYVME010000319.1:0-9153 GCA_043759115.1 Betaproteobacteria bacterium
ATGACACGACCGCGCCGGCAGCCGCGACCGGCGCGAAATAGGCATGTTTAATTTCTTCATCGATCGTCCGGTCTTTTCAGCCGTCATCTCGCTGATCATCTCGCTCGCTGGCGGGGTGGCCGTGCTCGGGCTGCCGATCACACAGTATCCCCAGATCATCCCGCCCCAGGTGCTGGTATCGACCGCTTTCCCGGGCGCGAATGCCACTGTCGTCGCGCAGTCGATCGCAGCCCCCATCGAGCAGCAGGTCAACGGCTCGAAGAACATGATCTACATGGACTCGAAGAGCGCCAACGACGGCACTTACACGCTGACCGTCACCTTCGATGTCGGCACCAACCAGGATTTGGCGGCGGTGGACGTGCAGAATCGCGTATCGGTCGCGCAAAGCGTATTGCCAGCCGACGTGATCCGCCAGGGCATACAGATACGCAAGCAGTCGACGGATTTCCTGAGCGTGATCGCGCTCACTTCGCCCGACCGGCGCTACGACTCGACCTTCCTCAGCAATTACGCGCTCTTGAATATCCAGGACGCAATGGCGCGTATCCCCGGCGTGGGTTTCGTGCGTCTCTTCGGCGCGCGCGATTACAGCATGCGCATCTGGCTCGATCCCGACAAGATGGCGCGCCTCTCCGTAACCGCCGGCGACGTCGCGCGCGTGGTGCAGGAACAGAACGTCGTGGCGCCCGCCGGGCGCATCGGTGTCGCGCCCGCGCCGGCGGGGTTGCAGATGCAGTATTCGGTGACGGTGCAGGGCCGGCTCGTCGACGTGACCCAGTACGAAAACATCGTCGTGAGTGCCGCGGGCAACGGCCAGATCGTGCGCCTGAAGGATATCGCGCGCATCGAGTTGGGGGGTGCTGATTATTCGATTAACGTGCGGGAAAAAGGTCTGCCGGGGGTATTCATCGGTATCTTCCTGCAACCCGACGCCAACGCGCTCGAAGTTGCCAAGGGCGTGAACAAGACCATGGAAACGCTTGCGCAGTCGTTCCCGCCGGGCATGGTCTATTCGGTTCCGTATACGACGACGCCGTTCGTCACCGAATCGATGAAGGAAGTGATGAAGACCTTGTTCGCGGCGATCGTGCTGGTGGCGATCGTGGTTTTCGTGTTCCTGCAAAGCTGGCGCGCGACGCTGATCCCGATGCTGGCGGTGCCGGTGTCATTGCTGGGCACCTTTGCGGTGTTTACCGCGCTCGGTTTCACCATTAATACGCTGACGCTGTTCGGCCTGGTGCTCGCGATCGGCATCGTTGTCGACGACGCAATCGTGGTGGTCGAGGCGGTGCAGCACAAGCTCGACACCGAAAATTTATCGGCGTCGGATGCGACCAAGGCGGCACTCGCTGATGTCGGCGCGCCGGTGGTCGCCATCGCGCTGGTGTTGTCGGCGGTGTTCATCCCGGTCGCCTTCATGGGCGGACTTACCGGCGCGCTCTACAAGCAGTTCGCACTGACGCTCGCCACCTCGGTGATCTTGTCGGCGATCGTCGCCCTGACCCTGACGCCGGCGTTGTGCGCGTTGTTATTGCATCCCGCGGCGCACGGCAAGCCCGCGGGGCTCCTGGGCCGCTGCTTCGACTGGTTCAACCGCGCGTTCGCGGCGTTTACCCGCGGCTATACGACGTCGGTGGCGGTGCTGATTCGGCGCGCGGTCCTCGTGTCGTTGACCTTCGCGGTAATGCTCGGCGTGCTTTACGGCATGCTGGCAACACGGCCGACGGGACTGGTGCCGGATGAGGATCAGGGCTATATGTTCGCCGTCGTGCAACTGCCCGCGGGCGCCTCGCTCGAGCGCACCAACGCGGCGGTCGACAAGCTCACGAAAATCGTCAACGAACAGGCCGGCATCGACGGTGTGGCCTCGATCTCGGGGTTCAATCTGCTGACCGGGCTGTCGACGTCTTACAATGCAACGGCGTTTATCCGCATGAAGCCGTGGGACGACCGGCACGGCGCCAACGAATCGGCCGGCGCGATATTGCGTGCGTTGACGGGGCGCCTGAACAGCGAAATCAAGGATGCGAACATTCTGGTGTTGAATCCGCCGCCGATCCGCGGCCTTGGCACCACCGGCGGTTTCGAATTCATTCTGCAAAGCCGGGGGGGCGGCGACGTCGCGCAGTTTTCAAAGGTGCTGCAGGGATTTCTCGGCGAGGCGCGCAAACGGCCCGAACTCGGGTTCGTGTTTGCGAATTTCGACGACCGCGTGCCACAAATCGAGTACGAGGTCGACCGCGACAAGGTCAAGACCTACGGCATCGCGCTCTCGGACGTGTTCTTTGCGCTGCAGACTTTCCTCGGCGGCTACTACGTCAACGACTTCAATCTGTACGGCCGCACATTCCGCGTGCAGGCGCAGGCGGAAAGCTACGCGCGCGCCTACCCGGAAGACGTGAAACGCTATTACGTGCGCAGCGCCGGCGGCGACATGGTGCCGCTTTCCACCGTGTTGAAACCGCGCCAGATCAACGCGCCGGAGTATTTTCAGCGCTACAACATCTATCGCTCGGCGAGCATCAACGGCGGCGCCGCGCCCGGCTACAGTTCGGGCCAGGCCGCGCAGGCCATGGAGGAACTCGCCAAGGCGCTGCCCGCGGGTTACAGCTATGAATGGACGGGCGCCACGTTTCAGGAAAAGAAAACCGGCGGACAGACCGGCTACATCTTTGCGCTGTCGCTGCTGTTCGTGTTCCTGGTGTTGGCTGCCTTGTACGAGTCGTGGGCGATGCCGGTGGCGATCCTTTTGGTCATTCCGTTCGGCGTGCTCGGCGCTTTTTCGGGACTCATACTGCGTGAATTCGCCAACAACGTGTACGCGCAGATCGGGCTCATCATGTTGATCGGCCTCGCTGCGAAGAACGCGATTCTGATCGTTGAATTCGCAAAACTCGCGCACGAGCGCGGCGAGTCCATCGTCGACGGCGCGCTGCACGGCGCGCAGCTGCGGCTGCGGCCGATTTTGATGACGTCCTTTGCGTTCATCTTGGGCACCGTGCCGCTGGCGATTGCGACCGGCGCGGGCGCCGGCGCGCGCCAGTCGCTCGGCACCACGGTCGTGTTCGGCATGCTGTTTGCGACGATGATCGGTATTTTCGTGATCCCGGTGTTCTACGTGGTGATCCAGCGCTTGAGCGAGCGCAAGCGGCCGTTCAAGAACAACGAGCCGGCCGGTGATGCGACGCATGCCGTTTGAACGGGGATTAAACTTGATACGCAATTTCATGCTGGCGGGACTCGCGTTGCTCATCGGAGCGTGTTCGATGTTCCCCGACCACAAGCGGCCCGCAGTCAGGGCGCCGGATTCGTTTCGCGGGCAGGCCGCGGCGCCTGACGCGAAGTCGCTTGCCGATCTGGCGTGGTGGGAGCTGTATCGCGATCCGGTGCTGGAAAAACTGATCAAGACGGCGTTGCAGCAGAACTACGACGTGCGGATCACGCTTGCGCGCGTCGAGGAATTCCGCGCCCAGGCCGGCGTCGCCGGACTGGGCTCGATACCGCTGATATCGGCAGGCGGGAGCGCCACTCGTTCGCGCATCTCGACCGTCGGACCGACACCACTGCCCGGCAGCGCGCGGCCAGTGCGTTCGACCTACAACGGCGAAATTGACGTTTCGTACGAGATCGATTTGTGGGGGCGCATCGCGAATATCAATGCGGCGGCGCGGGCCGATCTTTACGCGTCGGAATTTGCGCGCGATGCAACGCGCGTCACGGTGATTTCCAGCGTGGCAGCCGCCTATTTTAATCTGCGCGCGCTCGATCAGTTGCTGTTCGTGACCGAGCGCACCGTGGGCACGCGCGAGAAATTCACCGAGCTCACGCGTGCGCAGTTCAACCGCGGCGTGGTGTCGGGCCTCGATGTCAACCGCGCCGAGGCGAGCCTCGCCACCGCGCGCGCCGCCATTCCCGACCTGAAGAGCCAGATCGCGCAGGCGGAAAACCTGCTGCAGGTATTGCTGGGGGAAAACCCGGCGCCCATTCTGCGCGATGCGACGACTGATGCGCAGTACTTCCCGGCGCCGCCGGAAGTGCCGGCCGGATTGCCGGCGACACTGTTGGAGCGGCGGCCCGATTTGCGCCAGGCGGAAAACAATCTGATCGGGGCGAATGCGCGACTGAAGGCGGTCAAAGCGTCGTTGTTCCCGACCATCTCGTTGACCGGCAGTTTTGGTTCACAGAGCGCGGCACTGGCCGATTTATTCACCGGCCCGGCCAAAATCTGGTCGCTCGGCCTGGGCCTGTTGCAACCCATCATCGACGCCAACCGCAATATCTACCAGGTCGATATTTATACCGCGCGCGAAAAGCAGGCGATGTTGCAATACCAGCAAACGGTGGCGCAGGCGTTCCGCGAAGTGTCCGATGCGCTGGCGGCACGCCAGGGTTACAGCGAGTCGCTGCGCGCGCAGGACGCGCAGATCGCCGCGCTGCGCGCGGCGCGCGAGCAGGTGTTGAAGCGCTACAACATCGGTTTCTCCTCGTATTTCGAGGTGATAGACGCCGAAAAAACCCTCTACGATGCGGAGTCGGCGCGTGCGACGGTATACCGCAACACGCTCACCTCGCTGGTGCAACTCTACAAGGCGCTGGGCGGCGGCTGGCAGCTGGCGGCCGGCGAGAGCGCGCCCGCCGCGGCGCATTGAAGCGCGGCCGCGCGTGACGCGATTCTAGTTATGGCGACGAACGCGGAGCGCGCATGGTGGCAGCGTCCCAATCGCGTGCTGTTGATCAATTTGCGCGAGGGCGACGAGCCGCGCATCGATCCGGACCAGCTGATCGATGAAGTCGTGGGTTTTTCGGCGACCGCGTTTTGCATCAACGGCGGCGGCATCGTCGCGTTCTACCAGACCGCAATCGCGGGACATCCGAAAAGCGCCGGGCTCGACGGGCGCGACCTGCTGGCGGAACTCGTGCCGCGCGCGCACGCCAAAGGGCTGCATGTGCTCGCGCGCATCGACCCGAGTTGCGCGCCGCGGGCGCTGGCGGCGCGGCACCCGGACTGGTTTGCGCGCGACCGCCATGGTGCGTATTACCCGGTCAATAATTTCTACGTGACGTGTCCGAACGCGGGCTACTACCGCGAGCGCATGGCCGAAGTCGCGCGCGAAATGCTCACGCAATACGATGTCGACGGCATCTGGAACAACCAGGGCAAATTCGCGGCGTGGGACACCGATGGCTGCTTCTGCGATACCTGCAAATCGCTGTTCAAGGCGGACAGCGGGCATGACCTGCCGCTCGCGGAGAATTGGAGTGACCCGGTGTGGCTCGCCTACAATGAATGGCGTTATCGCCGGATCGCGGCGTGGGTTGCACATATGCACGGCGCAATTCACCGCGCGAAGCCGGACGCCATCTTCATCGCCGCCGTGCAGTTGATGGAATCGCTCGAAACCATCCGGCCCGGCGGCTGGGACATCGATTACTGGTTAGAACATCAGGAGGTGCCGACCTTCGAATGCCAGCGCCGCAATACCGCGCCGTGGTGGCCCGGCATCCAGGCAAAATATCTGTCGTCGGTCGCGCCCGACCAGCCGCGCTGGATGACGGTGAGCTATTTTTATCCATGGTGGCGCTTGTACGCGACGCCGGAAGCCGAGAACCGCGCGTGGATCGCGCAGCAGTTCGCCAACGGCGTCAACAGCTGGCTGCACATCAACGGCGGCTATTCGGAGCTCTTTGACCGCCGCGGGCTCGCGCCGATGCGCGAAGTGTTCGCGCGGTTGAAGCGCTGGGAGCCATATTTCGACGGCGCCGAATCGGGCGCGCAGGTCGCTCTCGTGTATTCGCGCCATACGCAGGACAATTACGCGGGCGACGATACGCATGGAAAATATCTCGACGCGGTGCGCGGCTATTACTGCGCGCTGCTCGAGGCGCATGTACCGTTCGATGTCATTTCCGACAAATTCATCGATGCCGGGCGTCTGCAGCGCTACCGCGTGCTGGTGTTGCCCAACATGGCGTGCGTGGATGACGCGAGTGCTGCGGCGATCGGGAGTTTCGTCGCGGCGGGTGGCGCGCTGGTTGCAACTTTCGACACCGGCACGCGCACGCGCGAGGGTGGCGCCCGCGCGGAACCGGCATTCGCGAAAGTTTTTGGCGTGACGGTGCGCGGGCGGCGCAAGGATCTCAAGTCTTCCTATGCGCGCATCGAGCGCGCCGACGATCCACTCGTGGCGGGCATCGGCGATACCGATCTGATTCCGAACGAAGGCGCGCTGGTTGAAGTCGAGGCGGCGGCGGACCGCGTGGTGCCGCTGACATTGATTCCGCCGGTGATTGCGCATTCGGGTGCGACGATCAGCATCCCCGAGTACAGCGCCATCCGCGCGACCACCGATGTGCCGATCGCCGTGCACGGCATGCACGGCAAGGGACGCACGGTGTATTTCGCCAATCCGATGGACGCGTTGTTTTATCGCTACGGTTTTCCCGATCTCGGGCGCGTGCTGGCGAACGCGGTGCGGCATGCACTGGGAGACGCGCACGACTTTGAAATCGACGCGCCGGAATTCGTCGATGTCTCGCTGCGCGTGCAGCCGCGACGCAAGCTCGTGCATCTCATCAACTTCCCGGTCGGCAAGCACCTGAACACCGGCTGGCGGCACGCGGGGCGTACCATCGTGCCGGTGCGCGACATCGCGTTGCGTGTAAAACTCGCGAACGGTGAGCGCGTGCGCGAAGCGCGCGTGGCGTCGGGCGAAAACACCATCGCGTGCGCGCAGGAGGGCGCGTGGGCGTGCGTGACGGTGCCTGTGCTCGACGATCACGAGATCGTTATTTTTGAATTGACATGATGAAAGGATGAACAGCATGAGATCTTATTCAGGACGCGCGGCGATAGTCTTGATCGGCGTTGCGTGCGTGGCGGGCGCATCGGCGCAAGCGACGAGCGCGTATCCGGCGAAACCGCTACGCCTCATCGTCGCTCTCCCGGCGGGCGGACCGACCGACCTACTCGCGCGCTTGATCGCGCAGCCGCTCGCCGCCAACCTCGGTCAACCGATCGTCGTCGACAACCGGCCCGGCGCCGGCGGCAACATAGGCGCGGAGCTGGCGGCGAAATCGCCGGCCGACGGCTACACGTTGTTCATGGGGACTTCCGGCCCGCTCGCGATCAACGCGAGTCTCTATAAAACCATCGGGTTCGATCCGCTGCGCGATTTCGCGCCCGTCATTCTCGCCGCATCCGCGCCGTTCGTGATCGTGGCGCATCCCGCGGTGCCCGCCAACAACGTGAAGGAACTCATCGCGCTCGCCACCGCCAAGCCCGGCCAGATCAACTACGGCTCGGTGACGGGCAACGCGTCGCATCTTGCCACCGAGCTTTTCGACTACATGGCGGGCATCAAGATGACGTTGGTCCCGTACAAAGGCGCCGCACAGGCGACCACCGACGTGATTGCGGGGCAGATCCAGTTGAGCTTCGCCTCGACGCCGGGTTCGGTGTCGCTGCTCAAGTCCGGCAAGCTGAAAGCCATCGCCGTTACCAGCGCGAAACGCATAGCCGCGCTGCCCGACGTGGCGACCGTTGCCGAGTCCGGCCTGCCCGGTTACGAGGCGAGCGTCTGGTACGGCATCGTCGTGCCGGCGAAGACGCCGCGCGACATCATTACGAGATTGAATGCTGAAATTGCAAAAATCCTGCGCGCGCCCGGCCCCCGCGACAAGATCGCGGCGGGCGATTTCGAGGTGACCGCGAGCACGCCGGACGAGTTCGGCGACTTTATCCGCTCTGAGACCGCGAAATGGATGAAAGTCGTCAAGGCGTCCGGCGCGCGCGCCGACTGAGCGGGGCAATGATGGGAAAAGCGTCATGATCGAATTGCGCAAAAGCGCCGAGCGCGGCCACGCCAATCACGGCTGGCTCGACAGCTACCACAGCTTTTCTTTCGCCGATTACCACGATCCGCGGCATATGGGCTACGCGAGCCTGCGCGTGATCAACGAGGACGTGGTGCAGCCGGGCCAGGGCTTCGGCACGCACGGCCATCGCGATATGGAAATCATCACCTATATCCTCGCGGGCGCGCTCGAGCACAAGGACAGCATGGGCAACGGCTCGATCATCCGTCCCGGCGACGTGCAGCGCATGAGCGCGGGCACCGGCGTGCGCCACAGCGAGTTCAATCCGTCGCAGAATGAACTCGTGCATCTCCTGCAAATCTGGATTGAGCCCGCCGTCACCGGCATCGAGCCGGGTTATGAAGAAAAGCATTTCGACCCGGCGTCAAGGCGCGGGCGCCTGCGGCTGATTGCATCGCGCGACGGCCGCGAAGGTTCCGTCAGGATCCATCAGGATGCAGCGGTGTATGCCGCATTGCTCGATGGAGACGAGCGTGTGACGCACGCACTGGCGGCGGGCCGCCAAGCCTATGTGCACGTCGCGCGCGGTAACGTCACGGTCAATGGGCGGCGGCTGGGCGCCGGCGATGCCGCAAAGATCAGCGGCGAGTCCGCGGTGGCAATGGATCGCGGCGAGGCCGCGGAAGTGCTGCTGTTCGATTTAATCTGAATTTTTTAACCGGGAAGGCAGCGACACATGGCAACCATACTGAAACACACCACGCGTAATCTGACGCTCGCCGCGTTCGCGGCGCTGGGATTGAACGCGCCCGCGCCCGCCGCCGACAGCTATACGTTCGATGCGGGCCACACCATTCCGCGCTTCGAGATCAATCATTTCGGCTTCTCGACGCACCACGGGCAGTTCAACAAGACCGCCGGCAAGCTGGTGCTCGACCGCGCCGCCAAGACGGGCAGCATCGAGATCACGGTGCAGACCGCGTCGATCGGCACCGGCGACCCGAAACTGGAAGAGCACCTGCGCTCGCCGGATTTTTTCAACGTCGAGAAATTTCCGACCATGATGTTTAAATCGAAGTCGGTCCGGTTCAACGGCGACGTGCCGGCCAGCGCCGAGGGCGAGTTGACGTTGCTCGGCGTCACCAAACCATTGACGCTGACGATTTCGCGCGTGGTCTGCGCGCCGCACCCGTTCTACAAGAAAGAGGATTGCGGCGCGGAGGTGAGCGGCACTCTGAAACGCTCGGATTTCGGCATGACGAAATATCTGCCGGCGGTCGGCGATGAGGTCACGCTGCGTATCCAGGTCGAAGCGATCAAGGATTAGTGTCGGGA
>JAYVME010000320.1:0-4009 GCA_043759115.1 Betaproteobacteria bacterium
GGTGTGCGCCGACGATGCAGGCAACGTGGCCGCGCTCGATGCCGCGGCGCGCGCTGCGGGCGTTACGCTCGATGTGCTGGTCGAGATCGATGTCGGCGCTGGCCGCTGCGGCGTGCCGCCGGGCGCGCCAGCCGTCGCGCTGGCCGCGCAAATCGCCGCGTGCCGCAATCTGCGCTTTGCCGGCTTGCAGGCGTACCAGGGCTCGGCGCAGCATATTCGCAAAGTAAGCGCGCGGCGCGACGCGATCGCGCGCGCGGTCGAGCACGTGCGCACGACGACTCGCCTGCTCGGTACGGCGGGAATCGCATGCAACTACGTGACAGGTGCCGGCACCGGCAGCTACATGTTCGAAGCGGCGAGCAGCGTGTATCACGAGTTGCAGGCCGGCTCGTACATTTTCATGGACGCCGACTACGCGAAGAACGACTGGACCGAGAGCGGCATTCCGCAATTCGAACACAGTCTTTTTGTGTGGACGACGGTGATGAGCGCGCCCGCGCCCGAGCGCGCGATCGTCGACGCCGGCCTCAAGGCGTCGAGCATCGATTCAGGCATGCCGCGCGTTGCCGGGTATGCGGACGTCGAATTCGTAAAAGCATCGGACGAACACGGCGTCCTGCAAATCACGGGCGCGACGCGCTTCAAGGTCGGCGACAAGTTGAGGCTCATCCCCGGACATTGCGATCCGACGGTCAATCTTTATGACTGGTTCGTGTGCATGCGCAACGGCCGCGTCGAGGCGCTGTGGCCGATCACCGCGCGCGGCGCGGTATTGTGAGGGGAACCGCCGATGAACGCCGATAAACACCAATAGAAAATCTTAAATTATCAGCGTTTATCTGCGTTCATCGGCGGTTACAAACGCCTTGAAGGCCGCCTTTAAAACGGATTGAGCGTTTTTTTCCTGGTGTAGTGCATGTAGCCGATGCTCGCGCCGGCGCGCAGGCCGACGCCCAGCCGGATCGGCGCGAGTATGATTTTGTCGCGCCGCTGATAGTTGATACCCGCGCCACCCACGTAATACAAACTGCCGTCCACCGAAGGAAAACGCTGGAAGATTTTCTCGGTGTTGGGCAGGTGATAGACGAGCACGAAGACCTTGGACGCATTCGCGCCCAGATCAAACCCGATGGACGGCCCCTGCCAATAAACTTTTTTCGTCGCACCGGATTTAAGTTTCAGCGTGCCGTTGCCGTAGCGCAAGCCCACCGTGATCGCACCGCTCGCTTCCTCGCCCTTGATGTAGCCGTTGGGCCGGCCGTGCTCCTTGAATGCCTTCTCGATGACCTTGGCCAGTCCTTCCGTGCTCTGGCCGAAAAAATCCGCCGCGTCCTTGATGATTGAATCCTGGTCGTAAGTATCCTGGTCAGCATTCTTCTTGGGCGCGTCGGCGGCAAGCGCGGGAGCCGCGGCGAGCAAAGCGGCCAGCAGCACCCAGCCAGCAACTATTTTCAGGCGGGCGTAGCAGCGCCCTGGCAAACATAAAATGTGTTGTGGCATCGTAACCTCCCGTTGATGGCTGCAATAATGCGCCGCGGAACAATAAAAACCCGACCTTACCCGTCTTTACCTCGCGGCGCAACAAGACACCCTTCAAGCACAGGCAATGGTTGTCCTAACAGACCCTTGCCGGTAATTTCGGATCGCCAGCATAAGCCCGTCTGTCGATCGCGTACTGTCAAAGATAGCATAAAAAGTCCGCGTCGTTCGGTGCGCGGTCCGCCGCGAGTTGCGCACGCAAAGCGATGGGTTCATGCTGCCAATCCCGCTCTTTACCGGACACCCGTATGAAATGGCTTAAACGCAGTTTGATCGCACTGGTACTGCTGCTCGCGGCTGCAGTGGCGGTACCGTTCTTTGTCACGCTCGATGATTATATTCCACGAATCGAAAAAGACGCGTCCGCCAAGTTGAAGGAACCGGTAACCATAAAGAGCATAAAATTCGGCATGCTGCCGTTACCGCATATTGCGGTCGACGGCATCACGGTCGGCAAGACCGACGATATCAAGCTCGGGAAAGTCACTGTGACACCCGATTTGTTTTCGCTCTTCTCGGCAACGAAAGTCATCAAGTCGATCGAGTTGAAGTCGCTGGTTTTGACGCAAAAGGCGATCGACAAGATTCCGGCGTGGAGCAAAGCGGACGACGCCAAGGCCGCCGCGCAACCGCCGCTTGCGAGGATCGAAAGCATCCGTCTTGACGACGTACTGGTCAAACTTGACAAGACGAGCTTCGGGCCGTTTGACGCGCGGGTGAGTCTTAACAGCAAGGGCGAGCCGGTCGATGCGTTGATTACCACGCAGGACGGCAAACTCAAGGCTTCGGTCAAACCCGACAAATCAAATTACTTGATCGAAGCCAGTGCGAAAGCGTGGAAATCGCCGGTCGGGCCGCCCATAGTGTTTGACGAACTCATCATCAAAGGCGTGGCGACGCTGAACGGCGCCAATTTCAGCCAGATCTCCGCCAAGCTGTATGGCGGAACCGTGAACGGCAAAGCGACCGCCGCCTGGCAGAAAGGGTTGCAGGTCAAGGGCAACTTTGATATCAATCAGGTGGAATTGAAATCACTGGTACCGCTGGTTTCGCCGGGCACCAACATGAGCGGAAAATTGAATGCGAAGCCGGTGTTTTCGGCGTCGGCCGCCGATGCCAACCAGTTACTGAACGCGTTGCA
Organism: Betaproteobacteria bacterium; assembly: GCA_043759115.1. GTDB lineage: Bacteria > Pseudomonadota > Gammaproteobacteria > Burkholderiales > SG8-41 > PALSA-1004. The sequence continues at coordinate 2,681 of JAYVME010000320.1, forward strand.
TCTGGAAACGCCGTTCGCCGTGCAGAACGGCATACTGCATGGCATCGACATCCAGAAAGCGGCGACCAGTTTGATCAAGCAGGGTGCGACCGGCGGCGAGACGCACTTTGAACAGTTGTCGGGACATCTGGTCAGGGACCGCGCCGCTCACCAATTCACGCAACTCAAAATCTCATCGGGCGCGCTGGCCGCGGATGGCAACGTCAACATTTCCCCTAAGCAGGAACTGTCCGGGCGCATCAACGCGCAGCTCAAAGCCGTGGGCACCAGCGCAAATATTCCGCTCAATGTCGCGGGCACGGTACATTCACCGTTGCTGTATCCAACCGGCGGCACCATGGCCGGTGCGGCGATCGGCACCGTGCTGATGCCGGGCGTCGGCACCGGGCTGGGCGCCAAAGCCGGGCAGGCCATCGAGAATTTTTTCGGCAAGAAGGAAGACAAGCCCGTCAAAAAATAGGTCGCCACGGCGACACTGTCCGTACGGGCAACCAGAGCGTGAGGATGGCGCAATAGACTATTGCGGATTCGTCACGTCCCGCCGCGCGGACGGGTCGCCGTTCCACGGCGCGACTTTTGGCAGCAGCAGCATGCCGGGCAGCGCCATGAGCGTGCAGATAAAGAAAAAATTGAGCCAGCCCGTTTGTTCGACCAGCACGCCGGTGACGGAGTTGATGACCACGCGGGGCGCCGCGGCGAGACTCGTGAACAACGCGAACTGGGTGGCGGTGTAGAGCGGGTGCGTGGCGCGCGCGATGTAGGCGACGAAGGCGACAGTGCCGAGCCCGACGCCCAGTGCTTCAAAGCTGATTGCAAGAGCCAGTATTACGCGGTCTTGCGGAAACTGGGTGAGTAGCGCAAAGCCGAGTATCGACACCACTTGCACGACGCCGAACAGCCACAACGCGCGGTTGATGCCGAGCTTCAGCATCCAGATGCCGCCCACGAGTCCGCCGATCACGCTCGGCCACAGGCCGGCGTGTTTGGCGATGAGGCCGATTTCGGTTTTGGTGAATCCCATATCGAGGTAAAAGGGGGTGGCCAGCGCCGTGGCCATGCTGTCGCCGAGCTTGTAGAGCACCATGAATGCCAGCATGAGGAGTGCTGAACGCAGACCCGCGCGCGAGACGAATTCGCGGAACGGCTCGACGACCGCATCGCGCAGCGAGCGCGGCAGTGTGCCGGTGATCGCGGGCTCGCTTATCGCGAGGGTCATGACGATGCCCGGCAGCATGAAGAGCGCCGTGATGACGAACACGCTGCTCCAGGGCAGAAAGTCGGCGAGTATCAGCGACAGCGAACCGGGTATGAGACCGGCGATGCGATACG
>JAYVME010000321.1:0-4000 GCA_043759115.1 Betaproteobacteria bacterium
TGGTGTATTTCCGGAAAATCTCTCACGCATGAAATTTCTGAAAAGCTGGCGCATACGCAAACCCGAGGAGGACAGTGAGTCGGTTTATATCAGCGAGAAATTCGGCGTGCGCACGCTGCACATCGGCAGCGATACGGTGCAAAGCTCAATGCGCCTCGCGCGACCGCACGATCTGGAAGTTTCGTATACGCGCAGCATGATGGCTTTTATGCTGTTCAAGCCCGATCCCCGCAACGTCCTGCTGGTCGGGCTGGGCGGTGGTTCACTCGCCAAGTTTTTCTACCATCGCCTTCCCCGCGCACGCACGGTCGCCATTGAGGTTAAGCCGCAGGTGCTGGACATCGCCCGCCAGTATTTCATGTTGCCGGACGACGACGACCGGCTGAGCGTCGTGGTGGCAGACGGCGCCGAGTACCTGCAGCGGGAAAAGCTCAATGCCGACGTGATCATGATCGACGGCTACGACGCCGAGGCGCAAGTCGAGGCGCTATCGACACCCGCTTTCTACCGCCATTGCGCGCGCGCGCTCGGCGATGACGGACTCATGGTCGTCAATCTGTGGGGCGGCGACCGCAATTTCACGACCTGCGTCAATCGTATTGCGCAGGCGTTCGACGGGTTGGTCGCGTGCCTGCCCGCCGGCAAGCCGGGCAATGTAGCGGCGCTTGCGTTCAAGCGCAGTCCGGGCCAGCCGACGTGGGCCGAGTTACGCGCGCGTGCCGCGCAGCTTGAACTCGCGTACGGGCTGGAATTCACCCGTTTCGCGCAGGAACTCTCGGCCATGAACCCGCACAACGAGGAACGCCTGTTGTTGTAGTACGGCGGCTTTCATTTCACGCAAGTTTGTGAAAGAATCTGACCCGTTAGAGCATACACAGGGGACTCACATGATTGATCGTGACGGTTATCGCCCCAACGTCGGCATCATAATCTGCAACTGTAAGAACGAGGTCTTCTGGGGCAAGCGCATCAAGGAGCATTCCTGGCAGTTTCCGCAGGGCGGCATCAAGGCGGGGGAGACCCCGGAGCGGGCAATGTTCCGCGAGCTGCATGAAGAGGTGGGCCTGGGTTCCGAGCACGTCAAGATACTTGGCCGCACACGCGACTGGTTACGCTACGAGGTGCCGGAACAATGGATACGGCGCGAGTGGCGCGGCAACTACAAGGGGCAAAAGCAGATATGGTATTTGTTGCGGCTCACTGGCCGCGACTGCGATGTGCATCTGCGAGCGTCCGAAAAGCCGGAATTCGACGCTTGGCGCTGGAATGACTACTGGGTGCCGCTGGAATCCGTGATCGAGTTCAAGCGCGACGTCTATCAACTCGCGTTGAACGAACTTGCCAAGTACCTGCATCGCAATCCGCAAGAGCGGCGCTCCCATGTCGCCAGCGTGCGGTGAGGGCAGCGTGCTGCGCCGCTCGAGCCGGAGATTTGACAGTAACGACGCAGAGTTTTACACTTGGTTCACGGATTAGATTTAGTCTAATTACTGTCCCAGCCTGATGAAACAGGTAGCTGAAGTTGGAATACGGCTGCCGTGCGGCTGGTTTTTCGCCGGTCGTGCGTAGCCCGGTCCAGCATTTGAACGATAGGAGAAAACAATGCAACTCAAAGGATCCAAGACCGAAGGGAATCTGAAAGACGCGTTTGCCGGCGAATCGCAGGCCAATCGCCGTTACCTGTATTTCGCAATGAAAGCCGACGTTGAAGGCCAGAACGACGTTGCCGCGGTGTTCCGCTCGACAGCGGAAGGCGAAACCGGCCACGCGCATGGCCACCTCGAGTATCTCGAAGCCGTGGGCGATCCGGCCACCGGGTTGCCGATCGGCAAATCGCGCGACAACCTGAAAGCCGCAATTGCCGGCGAAACCCACGAGTACACCGACATGTACCCGGGCATGGCCAAGTCCGCGCGCACCGAAGGTTTCGAGGAAATCGCCGACTGGTTCGAGACGCTGGCGAAAGCCGAACGCTCGCACGCCAACCGTTTTCAGAAGTCGCTCGACGCGCTGACCGACTGAGAAAAGCGTAAGGCGTAAGGGGTGAGGAGTGAGGCGGCAACCTCACTTTCACCCCTCGTTTTTTTAGCCCCACGCCTGACACCGCGCGCCTCCCTGCACCATGACCATTCGCGAAGGCAATCTCGAAGCACCCACCCGTCACGCGCTCGCGTGGCAGGCGCCGGATTTCTACCGCGAAGAAAAAGTTTTCGCCGAGATGGAGCGCGTGTTCGACATCTGTCACGGCTGCCGGCGTTGCGTGAATCTGTGCACGGCGTTTCCCAGGCTGTTCGATTTGATCGACGAGGGCAAGACCGGCGAGCTCGACGGTGTCGAGAAACCGAAATACTGGGAAGTCGTCGACCGCTGCTACCTGTGCGACACGTGTTATATGACAAAGTGCCCGTACGTGCCGCCGCATCAGTGGAACGTCGATTTCCCGCACCTGATGTTGCGTGCCAAGGCGGTCAAGTTCAAGCAGGGCGGCACTTCGTTTCGCGACAAGCTATTGTCGTCCACCGATGCGCTGGGCAAACTCGCGACCATTCCGGTGGTCGTGCAGGTCGTCAACGCCGTCAATAAATCGTCCGTCGCGCGCGGTGTGCTGGACAAAGCACTCGGCGTGCACAAGGATCGTGTGTTGCCGGAATACGCTGGCGCGAAATTCCGATCGACCGCCACACCCGACGCATCGTTTGCGGTCAGGGATGGCGAGAACACCCCGGGCAAGGTCGCGATCTTCGCGACGTGTTACGTGAATTACAACGAACCGGGCATCGGCCACGATTTGCTGAAGATACTCGCCCACAACGCCATTCCCGCGGTGATAGTCGAAAAAGAAGCGTGCTGCGGAATGCCGAAGCTGGAGTTGGGCGACCTCGATGCGGTAGCAAAACTCAAGGCGATCAATATTCCCCCGCTCGCCAGGCTCGCGCGCGAGGGTTATGCAATCCTCACCGCAATCCCGTCTTGCACGTTGATGTTCAAGCAGGAACTGCCGCTCATGTTTCCCGACGACGCCGACGTCAAAGCGGTGCAGGCGGCAATGTTTGATCCATTTGAGTATCTGGTGCTGCGCAACAGGGAAGGGCTGCTGAAGACGGATTTCAAACAGCGGTTGGGCAAAGTGTCGTACCACATTCCGTGCCATTCGCGGGTGCAGAATGTCGGCCAGAAAACGCGCGAGATGCTCGCGCTGGTGCCCGGTACCGAAATCAACACAGTCGAGCGCTGCTCCGGTCATGACGGCACGTGGGGCGTGAAAAGCGAATTTTTCGAGCAATCAATGAAGATCGGCCGCCCGGTATTCAAACAGATGGCGGCAACCGATCCGGATTACCTGAGCTCGGACTGCCCGATCGCCGGCCGCCATATCGTGCAGGGCATAGGCGCAACGCGCGCGCAGAAAGAGCACCCGCTCGCGTTATTGCGCATAGCGTACGGTTTGTAATTCAATATCACACGAAAATCGATGCCCCAAATCACTCCCGACAGCCTGCTGACGCTTGAGGCGTACGCCAGGGCACGCAAGGATTTTCGCGCGCAGGTCATCGCGCACAAGAAAAGCCGCACGCTGGCGCTCGGCGGGCACGTGACCCTCATTTTTGAAGACGAACTCACCGTTCGTTACCAGATCCAGGAAATGCTGCGTGTCGAGCGTATTTTCGAGGCAGCCGGCATCCGCGCCGAACTCGATGCCTACAACCCGCTGGTGCCGGACGGCGGCAACTGGAAAGCGACGATGCTGATCGAATATCCGGAGGTCGACGAGCGTCACACCATGCTGGCCCTGTTGAAGGGCGTCGAAGACAAGGTGTGGGTGAGGGTCGCCGGACATGACCGCGTCTACGCGATCGCCGACGAGGACATGGAGCGGGAGAATGCTGAAAAAACCTCCGCGGTGCATTTCCTGCGCTTTGAACTGACGCCGCCCATGCGGCGCGCGCTGACCGCTGGCGCGGAGCTTGCTGTCGGCGTCGAGCATCCGGCCTATGCCGCG
>JAYVME010000322.1:0-9096 GCA_043759115.1 Betaproteobacteria bacterium
GCTCGCGCAGCGTGAATTCGCGATCTACCCGAGTCTGGCCTTTGCGGCGGTGGCGTTCGTGATGGTGCTGCTGGCCGAAAACGCGCGCATCCCGATCGACAATCCCGCCACCCACCTCGAACTCACCATGATTCACGAGGCGATGATTCTCGAATACTCGGCGCGGCATCTGGCGTTGATGGAGTGGGCGGCCGCGCTGAAGCTGATGATTTACTGCGCCATCGGCATTGCCCTCTTCATGCCGTGGGGCATCGCCGCCGCGGGCAACTGGCCGCTGTTGCCGCTGGCCACGTTCGTGCTGGTGGCGAAACTGCTGGTGGCCGGCGGCGGCCTTGCATTACTGGAGACGGTGTCGGCCAAGATGCGCATTTTCCGCGCGCCGGAATTTCTCGGCATGGCTTTTCTGCTCGGCGTGCTGGGCATGCTCACGCATTTCCTGCTTGAGCGGTGACATGAACCTGCCGCTCTCCGCGCAATTGATCAACCTGATGGCGGCGTTGCTGCTGCTGATCGCGTTCGCGATGCTGTCGCAGCGCCGCATCCTGTCGCTGATTTATCTCTTCGCGTGGCAGGGCGCGGTGCTCAGCGCGAATACCCTGATTGTCGCCTGGACCACCGGGCAGACGCACTTGTATTACTCGGCGTTGATCACACTCGCGCTGAAGGTGATCGCGCTGCCGTGGTTGCTGCACCGGCTGATTATCCGTCTCAACATCAAATGGGACGTCGAGACGCTGATCAACATCCCGATCACCATGCTGATCGGTATCGCACTCGTGATTTTCTCGTTCAACCTCGCGCTGCCGATTTCGCAGTGGGCCGAGACCATCACGCGCGGCACACTCGGCATCGCCATTGCCAGCGTGCTGCTGTCGTTCCTGATGATGATCACGCGCCGGAAGGCGGTGCCGCAGGTGATCGGCTTCCTGGCGATGGAAAACGGGTTGTTCTTCGCCGCCACCAGCACCACCTACGGCATGCCGATGGTGGTCGAACTCGGCATCGCGCTCGACGTGCTGGTCGGCACCTTCATCTTCGGCATTTTCTTTTTCCAGATTCGCGAGACGTTCGACAGCCTCGACATCCGCAATCTGGAAAAGCTGAAAGAGGACTGACGCGCGATGGAAATTCTGCTGGTCCTCGCATTCCCGCTCGCCGGCGGCGTCACTCTGGCGTTGGTCGGCCACCGCCGTTACGCCGCCGAACTGAACTCGCTCTTCAGTCTGCTGACGTTCATCGCCGCGACGAGGCTCGCCATGGATGTGGTCGACCGCGGTTCGTTTGTCGCATTGGACGAGTTCTTTTTCGTCGATCCGTTCAATGTCTTTCTAGTCGCATTAACGGCTTTCGTCAGTTTTACCACGACGCTGTTCAGCCGTCCTTATATGCGCAACGAACAGGCGAGCGGCAAGCTGTCGGCGAACATGATACGGCTTTATCACAGCATGTTTCAGGTGTTCGGCTTCACCATGCTGTTGGCACTCCTGACCAACAACATCGGCATAATGTGGGTTGCGATGGAAGCAGCCACCCTTGCCACCGTGCTGCTGGTGAGCCTGTATCGCACGCCGGCGAGCCTCGAAGCCGCATGGAAGTATTTTATTTTGTGCGGCGTCGGCATTGCGCAGGCGCTGTTCGGCACCATCCTCGTATATTTCGCGGCGGAGCGCGTGCTCGGCAGCGGCGGCACGGCGCTGCTGTGGACGCATCTCTACGGCGTCAAGAACCAGCTTGAACCGACCGTGCTGGGACTCGCCTTTGTGTTTCTGCTGGTCGGTTATGGCACCAAAGTCGGCCTCGTGCCGTTGCACAACTGGCTGCCGGACGCGCACGCCGAGGGCCCGACGCCGATCTCGGCGGTGCTGTCAGGGCTGTTGCTCAACGTCGCGCTGTATGCCGTGGTGCGCAGCAAGGCGCTGGTCGATGGCGCGCTCGGCACGCCGCTGGCCGGCAACCTGATGATGGGTTTCGGTTTGCTGTCGGTCGTGGTGGCGGCTTTCTTTTTGTCGCGCCAGAAGGATGTCAAGCGCCTGTTTGCGTATTCGTCGATTGAGCACATGGGGCTGACGACGTTCGCGTTCGGCATGGGCGGGCCGGTTGCGACGTTCGCTGCGATGCTGCACATGACGGTGCATTCGCTCACCAAGTCGGCGATTTTCTTCACGGTCGGTCATGCCGCGCAAAAAACGGGCACGCAGGTGATTGCGGACATACGCGGCCTAATCATCACTAATCCAACCATCGGCTGGGGCCTTTTGCTCGGCAGCCTCGCTATCCTCGGTATGCCGCCGTTCGGCGTGTTCGCCAGTGAATTCCTGATTCTGACCACCGCCATGCGCGATCACCCGTGGGCGACACCGTTCCTGCTGATCGCGCTGGGGGTTGCTTTCGCCGCGATCTTCGGCAAAGCGCAGGGCATGGTGTTCGGCGACACCACCGCGCAGCGCCTGCCGCATTCCCCCGCGCTGATTCCGGTGTTCGTGCATCTTGCGCTGGTATTGATGCTCGGGCTTTATATTCCGCCTTATCTTGCCGCGTGGTACCGCCAGGCCGCGCAGCTTCTTGGTTAAGGCGAAAAATCTCGAACCGCAAAGGACTTTTAAGGGTTTTGATCATGAAGCTTGAAGATCTTCAGATTGAATTGAAGCCGCTGCCCGGAGCGGCGCCGGCGGTCTGCGCCGAAGTCAACGCGATCGAATGGATTACCGTCTGCCGGCAGGTGAATGAGGAGGGCGGCAGGCTGGTCGCGTTGTGGGGCGGCGAACGCGCGGCTGGCTACGCGGTGCACGTCGCGCTGGCGGCTGCCGACGGAATGGTGGTGCTGACCTTGCCGGTGCCGCGGGAACGGCCGTCATATCCCGGCATCGAGGGGATTTTTCCGGCCGCCGGCCGCATGCAACGCGCGGCGTACGACCTGCTGGGCATCGAGGCGCAGGGCAGCGACGATCGTCGTCAGTGGCTGCGGCACGCGGCATGGCCCGCCGATCAATTTCCGCTGCGCAACGATTTCGATGGCACGCGCCATTACGATTCCGGCGTTGATGACTATGCGTTCGTTGCCGTTGCCGGCGAGGGTGTGCACGAGATTCCGGTCGGCCCGGTGCACGCGGGCACCATCGAGCCCGGGCATTTCCGCTTCAGCATCATCGGCGAGCGCGTGTTGCGGCTCGAGGAGCGCCTGGGTTACAAGCACAAGGGCATCGAAAAACGTTTCGCCGGCATGATGCTCGACGAGGGCGCACGGCTCGCGGCGCGCGTGAGCGGCGATTCTACCGTCGCTTACGGCTGGGCGTACGCGATGGCCGCCGAGAGCGCATGCGGCGCAACGCCGCCGCCGCGCGCCGCGTGGTTAAGAGCGCTCTTGCTCGAGCGCGAGCGCATCGCCAATCACCTGGGCGACCTCGGTTTCATCGGCAACGATGCCGGCCTCGCGTTTGGTCTCGCGCAGTTCTCGCTGTTGAAGGAAGACATGCTGCGTCTGAACGCGTCATTGTTCGGACATCGCTATCTGATGGACGTCATTGTGCCCGGTGGTGTCGTACGCGATATCGCGCAAGGGCAGATGGCGCACATGCTGGGAGAGGTGGACGAGATCGGGAAGACGGTCGCACTTCTGAAGAATATCTACGATGAGCATCCCGGATTGCAGGACCGCTTTATCGCGTGCGGGCGCGTCACGCCCGAGCTTGCCGCGCGGCTCGGTTTGATCGGGCTGGCGGGGCGCGCCAGTGCCCAGGCCCTGGACTTGCGCGCCCAGTTTCCGGTCGAGCCGTACGACCGGCTCGACGTGCGCATGGCCACCCACCGCAACGGCGACGTTGCGGCGCGCGTTACCGTGCGCTTCGAGGAAGTGTTCGAGTCGCTGCGCCTGATACGCCAGATCATCGAGTTGATCCCGCTCGGCGAGATACGCACTGCGTTGCCAGCCGTGGCCGCAGGCGCGTTGGGGCTGGGCCTGATCGAAGGCTGGCGCGGCGAAGTGTTGATCGCTCTCGAAACCGGCGCGAACGGCGCACTCGCGCGCTGCCATGCCCACGATCCGTCGTGGCAGAACTGGCCGCTGATTGAACACGCCGCGATCGATAATATCGTGCCCGATTTTCCGCTCATCAACAAGTCGTTCAATCTTTCGTACAGCGGGCAGGATTTGTAAAGAATCTTGGCGGTTAACCCGAATTTATGTATCAAATACTAAAACAGATTGCGGCAACCGGCATCAAGACGGAGCCGGCGCCGGCGCCCGACGACGCGTTGCGTACGACGCGCGAGCGGCTGCGTGCCGATATCCTGCGGTATTTCGGCGGCGCACTGACGATACGCCACGTTGATGCCGGCTCGTGCAATGGCTGTGAGCTGGAAATCAATGCGCTTAACAACCCGTACTACAATCTCGAAGGCCTGGGCATCAAGTTCGTCGCGAGTCCGCGCCACGCGGACATGTTGCTGGTGACCGGCCCGGTGTCGCGCCACATGGAAGTTGCGTTGCAGCGCACTTACGATGCGACGCCGGAACCCAAGCTGGTGGTCGCGCTCGGCGATTGCGGCTGCACCGGCGGGATTTTTGGCGAGAGCTATGCGAGCCGCGGCCGCGTGTCGAACGTGATTCCGGTCGACGTCGCGGTGCCAGGTTGCCCGCCGACGCCGTTCGCGATCATGCAGGGGATTCTGACCGCGATCAGTACTAAAATGTCCTAAGAGCTTGTGACACAATGAAACACACATGCGTTGCGAGCCAGAATTGATTCAGATCTCTGGCGCATGTTCATGGCTGGAAAGCCGCTGCATTCCTAGTAGAAAGCCGACGTCAAAGCTCAGCGGCGCGCGGCTTCTTGCGCCTCCTGCTGTGCTGCGATGAGGCCACCGGCCGGATCGGCGGTGAGCAAGGTGGGCTGGCAGCGCACGGTGGCAATCTTCGAGATGCCGATAAGGCGCAACCAGCCGTCGAAGTAAGTTGAATGATGGTCAATGCCGGTGGCACGCCGGGGGCGTAGACGCCGCTCGTATAGATTGCCGTGGCGCGCTTGCCCTGCAGTAAGCCTGAGTAGCCTGCGGTGGGATCGAAGCCGAACAGCAAACCCGGCTGAGTCATGATGTCGATGTAGAGCTTGAGCCGGTACGGAATGCCTCCATTCCACATCGGAACGGTGAACAGGTACCTGCACAGCAATCGGCAAGCTTTCCATCGACCACAACTGCCGGAACGCTGCGAACGCCGTACCGTTTTTCCCGTGATGACACTTCGGCCTTATGCATGTCGAGAATCTCGACCTCGCAAGACGGGCACGCGATTTTATTGACGAGTGCTATCGTATCTTTGCACACGGAGCATCCAGCACTGAACACCTCGATTTTGCGGGTTGTTGAACGCCTTGATCAACTGCGAGTGTGTATCGAGCACGTTCGGGCAGTCGGCGTCATATATTAGTTCTACGATCATTGCTAGTCCTCGCCGCCAAATGATGAAGCCGTGCGCGCGTTCCTGCCAAAAAGGAGGCGGGGGATGGAATTTAACCACCGTACGTAGCTTTGCAGGCTACGGCATGACACTCTGCCACCCCGCCATCGTTCGAGCCGCGGGTTCGCGCCCGAACCTCCGCATTGCCGCGGGCGTCTGCCGGCGAATCCGCTTAAGCGACCCGCTGAACGTTTTGCGGAAACATAAAACGCCGCGCTTCGTCGTCCATTTCGGTCTTGAATGCGTGCTTTTCCTTGAGCGCATTCGCTCGCACCGCGGCGGGACGGGCGCTGATCTCGTCGAACAGACGCTTGAGATTGGGCATTTTTCCCCACGCGTCGTCGCCCAGGATAAACGGTACGGCACGCGCCCAACCCCACACGGCCATATCTACTATGGTGTAAGTATCGCCCAGCATGTAATTCTGGTTGGCCAGTCGCGCATCCAGAATTCCATAGTGGCGCTGCGCTTCGTGCGTGTACCGGTTAATGGCGTAAGGAAGTTTCTCTGGGGCGTAGTGCTTGAAATGCACGGCTTGCCCCGAGTAAGGCCCTATGCCGGACGCCACGAACATCAACCACGATAACAGTTGTCCGCGTACTGCCGGCGTGTTCTCGGGCAAATATTTACCGGTCTTCTCGGCGAGGTAGAGCAGTATGGCGTTGCTGTCGAACACCGCAATATCGCCGTCCACGATCGCCGGCGTCTTGGCGTTCGAGTTGATCGCCAGGTACGACGGCGCGAATTGCTCACCCTTCCGCGTATCGACCGGCATCAATTCATACGGCAGGCCGGACTCTTCGAGAAACAACGCCACTTTCGCGGGATTCGGTGACGGATGGTAATAGAACTTGATCATTTTGTAGCTCCAGTAAGCCGGAAGCTTGTCCGGTCGATGTTGAAAACTGCGTCTTGATGTCAATCGCCTGCCAACAAACTCGAACTTATTAGGCTAACCATGCCGGGAAACTGTACTTCATAGTAATTACTCGTGATCGCCTTCCCATTACGCTGTGCTTCGCGCCTTTTCCTTAACCGCGTGCGCTATCGCTCTCGGCACGAGCGAAAGCCTGGCGAGTGGCAGCAACGACTTGTCTGCGCTGCGAAGACACGCCTGCTGGACAGCAAGGAATACCTTGCCCGCGGCGGTTTCGAACCAGAACCAGCGGTCGATTTCCTGCGCCGACAAGTTCCCCGGTTGCGCGGCCACTGCTTCGTAGTGATAAGTCTTGAGGTCATCGCACGCGCGCTTTAGCGCGACGCCGGCGGTCAGACTCGCATCATAAACGGGTGCCGGCGCATCTTTCGCGTAGCTCCCGGCGTAGTCCGCCGCCCGTTCCATGGTCAACCCCGACACGCCCACCGTCGTACGGCCGCGGCGCTTGCGCGCGAGTTCGTACCAGGACGCGAGCTGCGCGATTTCGCGCTTCATCGCCGCGACGGGATCGTCATTGTCGGCGTCGGCTCGCGCGAAGCTGACCGGACAGGCAAACGTCGTCTCACCGACCGCATCTACGGGCGCGTCCTCGGGGAAATCCTCGAGCACGGGCCCCGCCGGCCGGTTGAACAGTGCCAGCAGCGCCCGCAATACCTTGCGCTGAAAGTCTGGCGCATTGGGCGCGCCGAACGGACGGCCGAGCATGAACGGCACCCACAGCGCGCGCGGCGGTTTGATCGCGGCGGTCTGCTCGCGTATCAAGCTGATCTGCGCCGTCGGAATTCCTTCGCGCTCGATAAAGTGGCCCAGTGCGCCCACGGCGCACGTGCAGTTTGGTCAGACCGGCGTGAGCAAGACAGCGTTGACCCGGTCCCTCTTCATCAGCCCGGCCAGTTCGCGCGCTTTCGTTTCCAGCGTGTGGCCCTGCGAAGCGCCCATAAAGGAATAATGGAAATCGGATATCGAACCAATCTCGCCCGCCGCCTGCAACTCGCGCAACCGCGCGAGCGGAAACACGACATTGATATCTTCCTGAAAACCGCTGCGGTCGTAATTGACCGATATGTGGCTCATCACCACGTCGGACGCGGGCGCATCCCCGGGAATCACGCGGTAATCCGCCGAACCGACTTCGAACGGACGGTCGCCGAGCACATGCAGGCCTGCGGTGGTAACGATCGCGACACGTCGTTCATTCAACGGAGGACCGGCAACGTACGTGGTGACGCCGTAATCGGGTAAAGCGTCAATCTTGTCGAGGTGATGACGGCGTTCCCATTCAGGCAGATCGGCAAGTCTTGTCATGCGAAGCTCCTCCTCTCAGAACGTTAAATTACAACCCCGCTATTCCCGTTCGTGATCATTATGTACCATTCAGTCCACAATTGGCAAAAAAATTATGCGCGCAGGCAATTCAGCATGACAGCGGCGATATCGTCGAGCGCGGCGCGCTCGGGTTTGGTCTTGCCGATCAGGCGCAGCCCCTGGGTTCCCGCCACCAGAAACCGCGCCAGCGCGTCGACGTCGGCGTCCGCCGCGATCTCGCCGCGCACTCGCGCGCGCGCCAGCGCATCGCGAAACGTCGCCTGAATTCGCTCCAGACTTCGGCGCACGCGGGCCGCCGCCGCACGGTCGCCGCCGGCGAGTTCGGCCGCGCAATTACCGATAAAGCAGCCGCTGCGCCCGGGTCCGGCGACGATATCGCTGATCACTCGGTCGAAAAATGCGGCCAGCGCTTTGCGCAGGGGCGGTTTCGCCAGCGCTTTGGCGATGCGCGCCACTCCCGCATCCTCATAGCGATCTAGCGACCGCAGATAAAGACGGCGCTTGTCACCGAACGCCGCGTACAAGCTGGAGCGGCCGAGGCCGGTCGCAAGGCACAGATCGTCGACCGAGGTTGCCTCGTAGCCTTTAGCCCAGAACACCTGCATCGCGCTTTCCAGCGCGGCGCCCGAATCGAACTCGCGAGGCCGGGCCATTTAGGATGCTGCAAAATTCAACATATCTGCGAACTATACGATTAAGAATAAAAAAATACAAACGGCCTGCCGAACCCGAAAACACCTGGGTTGTCGAACTCATCACTTGAATTGAACGCCGAGAGCCGACATTCACCCATGACCGCTTCCAACCCAAACCCGTCATACAGGTTTCCCGAAAGCGGTCGTTCGAGGTCTTACTCGATCACCTTGTCTGCGCGGATCAGGAGTGACTGCGGAATCTTGAGGCCCAATGCCTTGGCGGTTTTGCCGTTGATGAAAATTTCGTAAATCAATCCTGCCTTCCTCGTGGCAAAGGCAGGAGCATCGTCGATTCAATGCAGTCTCTCCCGAAGTGAAGAATAAGCGGTGCAACGGGGCAGTTTGCTACTCATACAGTTTTGCCGATTGCGACGAGCGCAACTACGAGAACTGCGACCAGCCATGTATGTATGTCTGCGATTTCTCCAAGCAGGAGAGTGGATACCACGATGGTGAGAAACGGCTGCAACAACTGTGTTTGGCTTACTTTAGCGATGCCGCCAAGTGCGAGCCCGTGATACCAAGGTACAAAGCCGAGAAACTGGCTGACCACCGTCACGTAAATGAACCCGAGCCACGACTCCAGAGGCAGGTCGATAGACGCCGGCGCGAACATTACGACAGGAACAATAAGAACCGGAGCAGAGAAGACAAGTGCCCAGGAGATGACCTGGAGTCCGCCT
>JAYVME010000323.1:0-3981 GCA_043759115.1 Betaproteobacteria bacterium
AACCGGCCCGATTCAGCTGCTTCGCGCGCGTCTCGCTGATGCCGCCGCGCATTTGCAACAGGCTGGCCGCAACCGATGGCAGCGCGCCAAGAATCGCCAGCCCCACCACCACTTCCCGCGTCAGCAGCCACTCCATGCCCATCATCGGTCAGGTCTTGGCCACGCGTTTCGAGTAGGCATCGACGAAATCGGCGGCCGCCTTGCTGCCGCGCGAAAAGGACTTCATCGCCTCTTCGTGGAGTATCGACAATGCCTGCATCTTGATCTCGTTGGAGCGGTCGTTTTCCACCAGATCGGCAAGCCTGCGGGGACGCGGCACGTCGACTTCGAGCACCGCGCGCACCTGGGTCGGGATATTCGACATGATCAGCAAACGGTCGGCGAGGAATATCGCCTCGTCAATATCGGTCGTCACGAAAAAATTGGTGCGCTGGTTTTCCTCATAGAGCGCCGAGTAATACTCCCACATCAATTCCTTGGTCATGGCATCGAGGCCGCGGAACGGCTCGTCAAGTAACATCACCTCGGGATTATTGATCATGGCACGCGCGAGCTCTGCGCGGCGCTGCATCCCGCCGGAAAGCTGGGTCGGGTATTTCCCCCGGAACTCCTGCAACCCCACTTTATTGAGCAGGAATTCGGCGAGGTCCAGCGTCTCCGGGGTAACCTCGCCGCGCGCGCGCGGGCCGTAGAGAATGTTGTCATAGGTCGTCATCCAGGGAAACAGCGCCGTTTCCTGGAACAACACCAGCCTGTCGCGCGCCGGCCCTTCGATCGGTTTGCCGTTAAGCTCCAGCGTCCCGCTCGTCGGCTTCTCGAAACCGGCCAGCAGCCGGATCAATGTGCTCTTGCCGCAGCCGGACGGACCTATCATCACGGTCAGCTTCGCGCGCTCGATGGTAAACGAGCAATCCTTCACCACCTCTTTGCTGAAGTGCGCCGCACCGTAGCTTTTGTTGACGTTGCGGACGACGATTTCACCCGCCTTGATCGCGGGCCGCACAAAATGGGTTTCGCTCATAATCGACGCCGCATCAACGCAAGCGCAGCCAGGGGGTAACGTGCTTGCCGAGCGCGCGCAGCAATTCACTCGAGATAAACCCGGCGATGCCGATACTGATCATGCCGACCACGATTTGCTCATACGAGCCGCCCACGTACGAGTTCCAGATAAAAAATCCGAGCCCGCCGCCACTGGTGCCGCCGATCTGGCTGCCGCCCCCGGAAATCATTTCCGCCGCGACCACGACCTCCCATGTGATACCCATGCCGACCGCCGAGCCGACCATGATCGACGGCAGCGTGCCGGGCAGGATGATGCGCCAGAAAATATCCCACTGGCTCGACCCCATTGAGCGTGCGGCCTGGAAGTAACGCACGTCGATCGAACGCGCGCCGCCGATGACGTTGATCACGATGGTGTAGAACGCGCCGAGGAAAGTCACGAACGCAATAGACATTTCCTGCGTCGGCCAGAAAATGATCGACGCCGGCACCCACGCGAGAGGCGGTATCGGACGCAATACCTCGAAGACCGGGAAGCCCACGCCATAGGCGGTACGACTGACCGCCAGCATCAATCCGAACGGAATACCGATGAGCATGGCGGCGATAAACCCCGACATCACGCGGAAAAGACTCATGTACCAGCTCTGCCAGTAGCCCGCATCGCCGATCACGCCGAGCCACGCGTGCAGGACTTCGGTTGGCGCCGGTACCGCGCCGATCCACGGCAGATAGACCGGTTTCAGGCCCAGCCCGGTCAGCAGACCGCGCAGCCACTCGAAAGACTCCCACTTGATCCAAACTTTGGAGAGCGACCCTATTTCCCACAGCAGCAGGAACACCGCGATTGAAACCGCCCCGCGCCACAGGGCCGAATTTATCAGCACACGTTTTCCACCTGTCACGATTCAGCCTTCCTTCTCGCCGGCCGCGAAGGCCTTGAGCGCTTCTTCATGCACCGCTTCGTTGGTTTCCTCCATCAATTCGCGAAAGCGCCGGGAGGTGAGCACGCTGTAATCGCGTGGATGGGGAATGTCCACGGTGAGTATTTTTTTCGGCTTGCACGGCCGCGTGGTCATGATGGCAACCTTGTGGCCGAGGAAAATAGCCTCTTCGAGATCGTGCGTGATGAAGAAGATCGTGACTTTATTTTTGTAGTAAATTTCGAGCAGCGCTTCATGCATGACCGACTTGGTCAGCGAATCGAGCGCCCGATAAGGCTCATCCAGCAGCAATACTTTCGGATCGTTCATCAACGCCCGCACGATCTCCACCCGGCGACGCATGCCGGAGGAGATTTCCCCCGGGAAGTTATGCTCGACCCCGGCCAACCCCGCATCGGCCATCATATCGAGGGCTTTTTCGGTCGCTTCCGCCCGGCTCAGCGTGCGCTGCATGACAGGGCCGAACGCCACGTTTTCGAGATTGGTTTTCCACGGAAACAAGGCCCCGTTCTGAAATACCACGATACGGTCGGAGCCCGGTTCGGCCTTGGGCTTGTCCGCACTGCATAGCACTTCGCCGTCGAGCAGGATGCGGCCCGATGTAATTTCGTGGAAGCCCGCGATCGCATTGAGCAGCGTCGTCTTGCCGCAGCCCGAGGGTCCGACGACCATGCAGATTTCACCGGCATTGATTTCGAGCGAACAATGGTCGACCGCCATCACGGCGGCACCGTGCGGATCGTAAATCTTGACCACGTCTTCTATGGAAATCGCGCCACGCGTAATCGCGCGCGCGTTTTCCGCCGGCTGCAGCACCGCCGACATCACTGTCCACCCAACGCGAGTTCGCGCGTGCGCCATTGCATTAAATGGTCGCCCAGCACCCGCACCATCGCGCTTGTCACGTAGCCGACAAACCCGAGCGTGATCATGCCGATGACTATCGTCGGGTAGCGCACCATCGTATACGAGGTGTTAATGACGTAACCCAGGCCGTACTGACCGGAGACCATTTCCGCCGCCACCAGCGAGAACCACGAAACACCGACCGAAATCTGCAGGCCGGTAAATATGAACGGCAGCGCGCCGGGCACAATGACGTGGCGAAACACCTGCGAACGCCGGGCCCCCAGGCAGTAGGCGGCGCGCACGTAGGACTCTTCGATGGACTCGACTCCCAGCATGGTATTCAACGCGGTTGCGAAAAACGAGGCGAGAAACGTCAGATAAATTACCGCGGACTCGGTGGCGATGAACATCACGATCGCCAGCGGCACCCACGCGAGTATCGGGATCGGGCGCAGCGTTTCGAACACCGGGAACACGTATTCCTTGAATTGTTTCGACCAGCCGAGCAACAAGCCGACCGACACGCCGAGCACGGTCGCCAGCAAAAATGCCTGCGTCACGCGCCAGATACTGACCCCGATGTGCTGGTAATACTCCGGTGTATAAATCGACAGGCCGTAGACTGGATTGGGGTTGAGCCATTCCTTGACGACGGCCGTGATACCCGGCATATCCCGGAAGCGCGGCAGCTTCCAGACTTCGACGGACAAGTACCAGAAGCCGAGAAATAGCGTGAAGCCGATTGCCATCAGGTACGGTCGCGGACTCTTTATCCACTGCCGGAACCGATAGAGCGTGAGATTCATACCCTGAATATCGCCGGCATGTATGCGGCGATGGATCCGGCGCAACTGCGCGATCAGGTCGGGCACCGTGAAATCGCGCGTTATCATGGTCGCGAACCGGCTCATAACCACGTCGCCGGCGTCGGCGTCCGTTTCCAGCGTACGCAGCAGCTTGTCCCCGTTAATGCGAATGAGCTCGGTGCTCTCGCGGCACACGGCCTTGGCCAGACGCTGCGGAAATTTCTCGAGTAATGCCGCCCAGCCAAAAACGTCACCGGGCCCTAATAGCTTGACCGGGCGGCGTGCCTGCGCCCCCGCCTCCAGCGTGTGCTCGATCTGGCCGGATACGATGATGAAGATATCATCGGCATCGTCGCCGACGCTGTAGATCACCGCAT
>JAYVME010000324.1:0-3971 GCA_043759115.1 Betaproteobacteria bacterium
GAGCTCCGCCGCAACCTCGCTCGTCAACGCGCGGGTGGGTTATGCATTCGACAAGCGCATCCGGCTGCAGCTAGACGCGTTCAATCTGTTCAACCGCAAAGACCATGACATCGACTACTACTACACCTCGCGCCTGCCGGGCGAGCCGGCCGCCGGCGTCAACGACATACACTTCCATCCGGTCGAGCCGCGTTCGATGCGCCTCACGTTGATTGCGAGTTTCTGACCGCAGGCGCGAACGCGGGGCCGCGCAGGCAATAAAAAAGGCAGGGTTGTGAACCTGCCTTTTTTTGAGTTAGCGCAGACTTACTTGCTGTCGGCGGCTTTCTTGGATTTTTTGGGTTTGGCTTTTTTGGCCGGCTTGGCGGTTTTCTTAGACTGCGCCTTCGGTGCATCAGCTTTAGGCGCGTTTGTTTTCGGGGCGTCGGCCGCCGCGGCGGCAAAAGAAACGGCCGCGAATACCGCGGCAATCAAAGTCGTAAGAATCTTGCTCATTGTCCATCCTTCGCAATGTGGTTGATTTATCGAGATACTCTCCGGCATCTCCCTGCGCTTAACGGGCAACTGCGTAACGGGTTGACAGTAAGTTCGACTTTAGTTTTTTTAGCGAGGCGCCTGCGCGCCCGGTCGCGTTTCAGCGAGTGCGCTGGTTTGTCGTGATAGCCCCGGCGCGAGCCCTGCGAGATCCCACATTCCGATGCCATAACGGATCAGCCGCAGGGTCGGAAATCCGACCGCCGCGGTCATGCGCCGCACCTGCCGATTCTTGCCTTCGCGCAGGGTCAACTTGAGCCAGCTCGTGGGAATGCTTTTGCGTTCGCGTATGGGCGGCGTGCGCGGCCACAGCCAGTCCGGCGGCGGCGCCAGTTCGGCCACTGCGGGCAGGGTAACGAAGTCGCCAAGATCAACGCCTTTACGCAGGCGCGCCAGCGCGTTGTCAGTCGGCACACCTTCGACTTGTGCCCAGTAGGTCTTGGCGAGTTTGTGGCGTGGATCGCTAATACGCTGTTGCAGCGCGCCGTCGTCGGTCAACACGACGAGCCCTTCGCTGTCGGCATCGAGGCGGCCCGCGGGGTAAACATCAGGAGTGGCGATGAAATCCTTTAACGTTTGACGCGCGGGAGCGGCGCGGAACTGGCACAGCACGCCATACGGCTTGTTGAACAGAATCAGATGCGTCATAGGCAGCAGAGTACAGAAAAACGCCCCTTCGCGTGAGGGGGCGTTGGTGGCTTAATGGGTGCTGTCAGGCCGCGCTCGCGGTTTTGCCGGCAGTGAGGTCTCTGGTCATCCAATCGTACGCCGGCAATGTCAGGAACTCTACGTAATCGCCAGTGCACATTTGATCAAACAGCTGCGCCGCGTCCGTGTACTTGCCCGCAGACCAGGCGTCGTCACCAAGATAGATTTTTATTTTCGGCATTTCATCGGCCAGCAGCGTGCGAAACAATTCGATCGTGACCTTGCGGCCATCATCGAGCATGCCTTTCGGACTGCGTATCCATTGCCAGATCTGTGAACGCGAGATTTCCGCGGTGGCGGCATCCTCCATCAGGTTGTAAACGGGTACGCAGCCATTGCCGGCGAGCCATGCGCCCAGATATTGGATGCCGACGCTGATGTTGTTGCGCACCCCGGCTTCGGTGATCGGCCGCTCGGGCTGGAAATCTAGCAAGTCCCGCGCCGTGAACTTCACGTCGGGGCGCTGTTTCGAGTACTGGTTTGGGCCCGGCATATACTGATCGAAGATCGCCTTCGCGATCGGCACCAGTCCGGGATGCGCGACCCATGTTCCGTCACAACCATCCGTGACCTCGCGTAGTTTGTCGGCGCGCACTTTTTCCATCGCCGCGTCGTTGGCCGCCGGATCGTTCTTGATCGGAATTTGCGCGGCCATGCCGCCCATTGCCGGGGCGCCGCGGCGATGACAGGTCTTGACCAGGGCCAGCGCGTAAGCGCGCATGAAGGGGGCGGTCATCGTCACCTGGGCGCGATCAGCCAGACAAAAATTGCGGTTGACGCGGAACTTCTTGATGCACGAGAAGATGTAGTCCCAGCGGCCGATGTTGAGGCCGGCTGAATGCTCGCGCAGTTCCCACAGGATTTCATCCATCTCGAACGCGGCGACGACGGTTTCGATCAATGCAGTTGCCTTGATCGTGCCGCGTTTGATGCCGAGCTCGTCCTGTGCAAGATTAAAAATGTCGTTCCACAGTCGCGCTTCGAGGTGCGACTCCAATTTAGGCAGATAAAAATAAGGTCCGGTGCCCCGCGCCAGCGCTTCCTTCGCATTGTGGAAAAAGTAAAGCGCGAAATCGAAGATGCCGCCGGCGACCGGCTGGCCGTCGATCAGCACGTGTTTCTCGTCGAGGTGCCAGCCGCGCGGACGCGGGATCAGCACCGCAATTTTGTCGTTGAGCCTGTATTGTTTGCCGTTCTGTTCGAGGGTGATGGTGCGGCGGACTGCGTCGCGCAGGTTGCGCTGGCCGTCGATCATGTTGTCCCAGGTCGGACAATTCGCGTCTTCAAAATCGGCCATGAAAGTCGAGGCGCCGCAATTCAATGCATTGATCACCATTTTGCGGTCGGTCGGACCGGTAATTTCAACCCGCCGGTCGAGCATGTCGGCGGGCTGCGTCGCAATCGTCCATTCAGAGTCGCGGATGGCTTGCGTATCGGGCAAAAAATCGGGCAGCTTGCCGGCGTCGAACTCGCGCTGACGCGCGGCGCGCCTCGTGAGCAGTTCCTGGCGGCGGCTTTCAAACTGGCGATGCAGCCTGGCGACAAACGCGAGCGCCGGCGGGGTCAGTATCTCCAAGTATTGCGGCGTGATCGCGGCGCGTATGGTGACGCCGGCGGGCATGGCAGGGTTGGCCAACATGTTCAATCTCCCGTGTTTATCCAGAAATAATGATGCAAAGCACAATTCGAATAATCTGAATTGAAGTTGTTTATAGAAACATCAAAATTCCTGATACGTGCCAATTTGCAGGGATCTACCGTGTTCACCGCTCAAACTGCGACTCCTAAGTGTCCCCGACACAATTAGTATAACAGTCATATATTGCGGCACAATATTTATTCAAATCGTCTTGAAAAGCTGCCACAAAAAGCCAAGACGCCAACGCCCGCTGCTGCGGGCGTTGGCGCCGGTCGCTGCGCCGGGCAGTCTGCGCGGCGCAAAAAAAGCTACTTGCCCCAGGGGTTGATCGCGTCCTTGAGTTTGTTGTAGCCATCGAGGTAGCGCGGCCGCTTGCCGCCATAGATTTTGTCGAAGGTCGCCAACTGCGCGTCCAGCCAACAGGCAAGTTCGGTATTGCCCGGATTTGCCGCCTTGTAAGCCTCGTTGATCAGGACGAAGTGGATGCGCGGATCGTACGGCTGCTTCTCGCCGCCGACCGTCTCATCGCCGTCCAGCAGGCGCAGCAGCATCGCATCAGCCGAGCCCAGGGTTTGTTCGTAGATCGGCTCGCCCTGGACGCGGTACATGACGCTCGTCATGTCCTTGCCATTCTTCATGGTGAAGCCCATGTCGGTCCACACTTTCTGCATGTCTTTGCCGGACTTCACATGGTCCAGGACCAGCTGGCCCCAGGCGCGCAGCATATCGGGCGCATCCGCCATCAGGTCGGTCAGCCGGTCGCCATCAAGGTCCGTCGCATAAATGATGCAGTCGCGCTGGTTGATCATGTCATGCAGAAGGAGGCCGAAATTCGTGTCCGAAATATGCTCATACACGTCGCCGCCCCAGTTCTCCATGCCGGCCTTGAAGTCCTTGGGCAGCAAAGCGACGATGGCATCGACGTTCGCTTTGTGTTCTTCGTAGGCGTTGACCGCATACTGACGTTTGAGCTTGAACTTCGTGCCCGCCACCAGCCAGCGGAAGATCCCCGCGTTAACCGCGTCCTCCTGGGCTTGCGTGGGCTTGGTCGCCACGCGTCCGATCTGTCCGGTCTCGTGCACCATTTTCA
>JAYVME010000325.1:0-9073 GCA_043759115.1 Betaproteobacteria bacterium
TCGCTGCCGCTGGTGGCCGTCGACGGGACGATGAAAAAACGCCTCGCAGACGCCGAGGTTGCGGGACAGGCTCACATCAAAACCGGTTCGTTATCCGGGGTGCGCGCAATTGCCGGCTATGTACTCGACGCCAAGGGACGCACGATGGTGGTGGTCTGCATCATTAATCACCCGCATGCACCCGGTGCACCGGCAGTGCAGGATGCTCTGTTGAGATGGGTTTACAGTCGTTAGAACCAAGAGCCAAGCTCCAGTCGCCTGATTTATCCGTTAAAATAAATTTAATAAATTGTTTATATTCAATATATTATTGTTCATTGTTGTCAAAATACAACAACTATAGCGATTTTATTCATAAAATAAATAGGCTTATATCGACAAGTTAAAGTCTTTTCTTTAAGCTGGCCTCAACGCTCTAACACATTAAGGGTTTTTGCGGCGGCATCCTCCGCGCATCGGCCCAAGCGAAAATGAGGAGTAAGAACCATGCTTAAGAAATCGTTAGTGTCGTTAGTGTCGATTTTTGCCCTGACCGTCGCGTGTGCGGCTATGCCAGCATCGGCTGCGGACAACAATCTCTATGGGGTTTTTAGCTTAGGCCGCGCCAAGCTGAATGCGGACGGGTCAGCGGTTGACGGTTTTGACCTGAGAAACGGTTTTACGAGTTCCTCGACCTTCAGCCAGACTGGCGCCACCGGGGGCAAAGCCCAGCTTGGATACTACCTCGGCAAAACCTTTGCGCTCGAAGGCGGCTACACCTACCTCGGCAAAGCAGATTTCGCGTCGATTACCAACCTGGGTACGATCGGCGGCAGCACGGCCGTGTCGCTGTTCAATCTTGATTTGGTCGCCAAGTTTCCAGTGAATGAAACGTTTTCAGTACTTGCCAGAGTTGGCGGCTATTACTGGAAGACCAAAAACGAGATGCCGAACGCCACCACCCGGGGCAATGCCACGGTCAATGATAACGGGTTCGATTTCAAGGCCGGGGCCGGCGTGCAATATGAATTCACGCCAAAATTCGCGATGCGCGGTGAATTTGAACGCTTTAACGGTGTCGGCAAGAGTACGACGGCCGGCGATGCAAAGGTCAACCAGTTAACAGTTGGTGCAGTACTAAAGTTCTAACTAAAAAGCTGCACCAAAATTTCATAGCCGGGTAGCTCCCGGCTATTTTTTTACCAGATCAAACCCGTCCCACAGTGCGTCCACCCGGCGCCGGGTTGCGTCATCCATTGCAATCGGCGTGCCCCACTGGCGCGCGGTTTCCGCCGGCCACTTGTTCGTGGCGTCGATCCCCATCTTCGAACCGAGGCCGGACACCGGACTCGCGAAATCCAGGTAGTCGATGGGCGTGTTGTCGGCAATGAAGGTGTCGCGTTGCGGGTCGACGCGCGTCGTCAACGCCCAGATGACTTCCTTCCAGTCACGCACGTTGATATCGTCGTCGGTAACGATGATGAATTTGGTGTACATGAACTGGCGCAAAAAAGACCAGATGCCGAACATGACTCGTTTGGCGTGGCCCGCATACTGCTTTTTCATACTGACCACCGCCAGCCGGTACGAGCAACCTTCGGGCGGCAGATAAAAATCCACGATCTCCGGAAACTGTTTCTGCAGCAACGGCACGAACACTTCATTCAGCGCCATGCCGAGCACCGCCGGCTCATCGGGCGGCTTGCCGGTGTAGGTGCTGTGATAAATGGGCTCACGCCGCGTGGTGATGCGTTCAATGGTGAATACCGGGAAATGCTCGCGCTCGTTGTAATAGCCGGTGTGGTCGCCGAACGGCCCTTCAAGTGCCGTCTCGCCCGGATGAATAAATCCTTCGAGCACGATTTCCGCACTAGCTGGCACCTGCAGATCATGACTCAGGCACTTCACGATCTCGGTTCTGGCCCCGCGCAAGAGGCCCGCAAACTGATACTCGGAAAGACTGTCCGGCACCGGCGTCACCGCGCCGAGCAGGGTCGCCGGGTCAGCGCCGAGCGCGACCGCAACCGGAAACGGTTCATGCGGATGTGCTAAGCAGTGATCGCGATAATCGAGCGCGCCGCCGCGCGCGCTTAACCAACGCATAATGACTTTGTTGGGCGCGATCACCTGCTGACGATAGATGCCGAGGTTCTGGCGCTGTTTCTGCGGACCGCGCGTGACAACCAGTCCCCACGTAATCAATGGCGCGGCATCGCCGGGCCAGCAGGTTTGCACCGGCAGGCGGCCGAGGTCCACATCGGCGCCCTCCCAGACCCGCTCCTGACAAGGCGCGCTTGTCGTCACCCTGGGCGCCATGCTGAGCACCTGCTTCAAGAGCGGCAACTTGTCCCACAAATCCTTCCAGCCACGCGGCGGCGCGGGTTCTTTCAGCACCGCGAGCAGCGTTCCGATCTCGCGCAATGCCGCGACATTTTCCTGGCCCATGCCCAGTGCCACGCGCAACGGCGTGCCAAAGAGGTTGCCAAGCACCGGCATGCTGTAACCCGCGGGCTTCTCGAACAACAGCGCCGGACCGCCGATTTTCAGCACGCGATCGCAGATCTCCGTCATCTCGAGCCGCGGGTTTACTTCCACCGCTATGCGTTTGAGTTCCCCGCGTTGCTCAAGCTGCGCTATGAAGTCCCTCAGGTCGCGATATTGCATGGCGGATCAGCGCGAAAGCGTCACGCCCGTGACTGGAAACAGCGGGATCCGGAACACGAATTCGGCCGCTATCCCGGCCCAGATTGCAGCACCGAGAAAATTGTTAAGCAAGAACGCCTTGAAACAACCCTCCCGGCGACGTTCGCGTATCAATAAATATTGATAGGCCGCGATACAAGCCGCCACCACCAGGCCCGAAAAAAAGCAGACGCCGAGTCGCGCCCAATAGCCGATAGCCGCCATGCACAGCAAAAACAGCGCGTGACAAACCATCACGCCCAGAACGTCGAAGCGCCCGAACAAAATTGCTGACGACTTGAGTCCCAGCTTGATGTCGTCATCGCGGTCGACCATCGCGTACTCGGTATCGTACGCAATCGCCCAGAATATATTCGCCGCCAGGACCACCCAGGCCAGCGGCACGATGTGGTTTTGGTGCGCCGCGAACGCCATCGGAATGCCGAAACCAAACGCGATACCAAGCCATGCTTGCGGCAGCCAGAACACCCGCTTCAAGAACGGATAGATTACCGCGAGTGCGAGGGCAATCATGGACAACCTGATTACCAGCCAATTGAGCTGCAACACCAGCAGGAAAGCGAGCAGGATCAAAACGCCGGCCACCAGCAGCGCCTCCTGCGGGGAAATCAGCCCGGCGGCGAGCGGACGGTCTCGGGTGCGCTCGACTTGACGATCAAAATTGCGGTCGGCTACATCATTGACTATGCAGCCGGCGGAGCGCATGAGCACCACGCCGAGGACGAAAATGACCACGATGAAGGGATTGGGCGAGCCGATCGACGACAACCACAGGCCCCATAACGTGGGCCACAACAGCAGCAGGATGCCGATCGGCTGGTCGAGCCGCATCAGCCTCTCGTAGATATCGAGTCGTTCTTTTAGAGCCCCTAACATGATGAAACGCGCGATGCGCTGTCACGATTTTGGCTCAGAACGCGAAGCAAGACACGCGGCTTAGTCATTCTAAGCAATTGGTTTGCGACAATGTGGCGCCGGGACTCGTTAGCCGCAGGCCCGCTTGCGGGAACGGTGCCGGAGACCCCGGATAGTATCTGCGCCTTCTGTCCCCCGTCTCCGCCCCAAGAACAAAATCCTTTCGCCGTGAGCCGGGGGCTCCAGGCCAAAACTCGTGCCAGCCCTTTAGGGTTGCAGCCAGAATCGGCGCTGGCCGCGTTGCTCGTCTTGCGAATATATTGAATATTCGCTTCACCGGGCGCCTTGCCATCACCAATTCTGGCTGCAACGCACACGTGTTTCATCATGTTAGGGGCTCTTAATGTCATGGCGCGAGTCCAAGGATAGCGGGCAAAAACACTTCCGTCACCAGCAAAGGTGATCCGCACAGCACAAACAAGGAACGCCGTGCCCACAACACCGCGGGCGACTCGTCGAGCAATCCGCACGCGCGCTGATGCAGGGCGTGCCGCCGGTTGAGCTGGCAAAAGCGCAGCGGATAGCGCGTAATCCGCGGGTCGGCAAACAACGCCGCCCCCAACGGCCGCGCCCCCAGTCCGGACAGCATGCGCCAGGCGCCCCGCACCGTGCGCGGCGCCGCCACCGAATGCGCGAATACGAGCGGCAGACGGCCGCAATTGAGGCTCACTTCGCGCACCACGCATCGCGCACGCGCGCGCAAGCCGATGGCGGCGCGTTCATCGCGATGAACCGTAGCGGCGCATTGCGACAGCACGTCGAGACGGAAACTGTCGCAGCGTATCTGGATGCGGCGCGTGAGCGAACCGCGATCGAGCAGCCACTGCCGCAGGCGCGCGTCGCCGCAAACCGGTTGCGGGTGCCATAAGGTATCAACGGTTCTCATGCGGGACCCGTGTTGTCTGCCTCTATTATCGCTTAACGCGTGCATTTCATCGCAATTCGCGCCGCAAATTGGCCTCTATACGCGCAAATACTGCTGCCGGCCGCCGAGCCAGCGCCGCAGATGCCGCTCGGCAACCTCGGGTTGATCGCGCAGAAGATCGTGTGCCGCACCGCGCGCCGCTTCGAGCAGGTCAAGATCTGCTTCGAGATCCGCGAAGCGCAGCATGGGCACGCCGCTCTGGCGCGCGCCCAACAGTTCACCGGGGCCGCGCACGCGCAGATCGTGACGCGCGATTTCGAAGCCGTCATTGCTTTCGAAAATAATCTTGAGCCGCTCGCGTGCGAGTTGCGACAGCGGCTGCTGGTAGAGCAGGATGCAGGTGCTTTTGCCGGTGCCGCGCCCGACCCGGCCGCGCAACTGGTGCAACTGCGCAAGCCCCATGCGCTCGGCATTCTCGATCACCATCAGCGTCGCGTTCGGCACGTCGACCCCGACTTCGATGACCGTGGTGGCGACCAGGAGCTGTATCGCGCCGGTTTTAAATGCCTGCATGGCCGCGACCTTTTCCGCCGCGGCAAGCCGGCCGTGCACCAGTCCGACTTTGAGTTCCGGAAAAGTCGCCAGCAGCCGCGCATGGGTGTCGAGTGCTGTTTGCAGTTGCAAGACCTCCGATTCTTCAATCAGCGGGCACACCCAGTACGCCTGGCTGCCGGCGACGCACGCGTCGCGCACGCGCTGTATCACCTCGTCGCGCCGCGTGTCCGCGACGAGCCGCGTGGCAATCGGCAAGCGGCCGGGCGGCATTTCGTCGATCACCGAGACATCAAGGTCGGCGTAATAACTCATCGCGAGGGTACGCGGGATCGGCGTTGCGCTCATCATCAACTGGTGAGGCTGTGCTACCGCGCCCGCCTTGGTGCCTTTCAGGCGCAGCGCGAGACGCTGGCGCACGCCGAAGCGGTGTTGCTCGTCGACGATCGCAAGGCCCAAATTGCCGAACTCGACGTCGTCCTGAAACAGCGCATGGGTGCCGACGACAATCTGCGCTTCACCCGCGGCGATTTCGGCGAGGGTGGCGCGTTTCTGCTTGCGCGCAAGGCTGCCGGCCAGCCACACGACCTTGATGTCAAGTTTGCCCAGCCAGCCCTCGAATTTGTTGAAATGCTGCTCGCCGAGAATTTCGGTCGGCGCCATCACCGCAACCTGAAATCCGTTTTCAATAGCCTGCAGTGCGCCGAGTGCGGCGACCACCGTCTTGCCGCTGCCGACGTCGCCCTGCAATAGTCGCTGCATTGGATGCGGCCGCGCAAGATCGCGGCGGATTTCATCTGCCGCCTTCATTTGCGCGCGCGTCAGTTTGAACGGCAGGCGCGCCAGCAATTCGCGCGTAAGCCTGTCTTGCGCTGCCAACGGCGGCGCACTGGCTGATTTGCGCCGGTCGTAATGAATGCGCATGGATAGTTGCTGCGCGAGCAATTCATCGAACTTCACGCGGCGCCACGTCGGGTGCGTGCGATTCTGCAATGCCGCCTGCTCGGCGGACGGCGGCGGGTGGTGCAAAAAGCTGACACTGTCGCTAAACGCCGGGAGCCCGAGATTGCCGACCAACCCCGGCGGCAGTGTGTCGGCTAGATCGCTCGCGACGAGCGCCTCGCGCGTGAGACGTTGCAGATTGGCCTGACTCATGCCGGCGGTGGTCGGATAAACGGGAGTAAGGGTTTGCGCGACCGGCATATCGCCCCGCACCACGCGATAGCGCGGATGAACCATCTCGGCGCCGAAAAAGCCCTGGCGGATTTCACCGAACAGGCGTACGCGCGTGCCGGACGCCAGCTGCTTCACCTGACTCATATAGAAATTGAGGAAACGCATCACCAGCACGCCCGACTCGTCTTCGACCGTGCAAACCAACTGGCGTTTGGGCCGGTACTTGACCGCATTGTCGGTGACGACACCCTCGACCAGCGCAGGTGTCCCGTCGGGCGCGTCGCTGATGCGGTACAGCCGTGTTTCGTCGTCATAGCGCGTCGGCAAATGCAGCACGAGATCAAACTCGTGGTGAATACCGAGCTTGGCGAGCGCGGCAAGCACAGCTTTGCCGTGCCTCGCCAGCGAGGCATGCGGCGTGACGGGGGCAGCGTCGCTGCGCGCCGGTTTAGCGCGCTTCGCCGCCTTGCGCCTCACGCCCCCGGCCTCATACCAGACTCAAAATGGCATCGACCTCGGCCAGCGCGCCGCGCGGCAAAGCGGCCACGCCGATGGCCGCACGCGCGGGGTAGGGCTGCGTAAAATACGTCGCCATGATTTCATTGACCCGCGCGAAGTGGGAAAGATCGGTCAGATACACGGTAAGCTTTACGGCGTGATCAAGGCCGCCGCCCGCCTCATCCGCCACCGCCCGCAGGTTCTGAAAAATGCGGTGGATCTGCGCATCAATGCCGTCGACCAATTGCATGGTCGCCGGATCGAGTCCGATCTGGCCAGACAAATACACGCATTCGCCGCAACGTATCGCCTGCGAATACGTGCCGATTGCCTGCGGCGCGGCGGCGGTATGGATTGCTTGTTTCATCATTCCCCCATTTTGTTCCTCGCTTGGAACTGCGCTATCATGAAGCCTGCACGTCCGGATTTCAATCGCTTCAATCGCCGCCGCTTCACACTCCCTTCATCCATTACGCGTGAATCCCGCTGCCATCGCCAATTTCGAACGCCTGCTCGCGGCGGGCCGCGATGACGCTTTGCTGCGTTTCAGTCTAGGCAACGAATACTTGAAAGTCGCCGACCCGTCCACTGCAGCAAAGCATTTCGAGCAGGCCGTGATGCTCGATCCGGAATTTTCCGCGGCATGGAAGCTGTTCGGCCGCGCGCTGACCGAATACGGCCGCGTTGAAGATGCGCTGACCGCCTACGAGCGCGGCATCAGTGTCGCCGAACGCAAAGGCGATAAGCAGGCGGCGAAGGAAATGATGGTATTCGCCAAACGCCTCGCCAAGCAACGCGGGCTCACCTGAAGCGGCGCCATGCCCAACTTTGCCACCGTACGCCGCCTGATCATCGGCGCGCCGCGCGACCCGCTCAATCCGGAAACGCGTCGCCACATCGTGCTGATCGCGTTCCTGGCGTGGATCGGGCTCGGCGCCGACGGTTTATCGTCATCGTGTTATGGCCCGGAAGAAGCGTTTCTCGCGCTCGGCGAGCACACCGAGCTCGGCATTTACCTCGCCATCGCCACCGCAGTCACGGTATTCATCATTTCGCTCGGCTACAACCAAGTAATCGAGCTGTTCCCGAACGGGGGCGGCGGCTACAAAGTCGCCACCCAGCTGCTGGGACCGCACGCCGGATTGGTGTCAGGCGCGGCGCTGATCGTCGATTATGTGCTGACCATCGCGATCTCGGTCGCCAGCGGAGTCGATGCGCTGTTCAGCCTGCTACCGGTGACCGCCCAAGCCTACAAAGTAACGACCGAAGTCGCGCTGATCGTGCTGCTGATAGTACTCAACCTGCGCGGCATGAAGGAATCGATCCTCGTGATGCTGCCGATATTTCTCGGCTTTTTTATCAGCCATACGTTTCTGATCGTGTACGGGATCTATGTCCACGCCGACGGATTGCCGCAACTGATCCCGAACGCGGTGGCAGACTCGACTGCGCTCTCGCGCGAAATGGGATGGGTGTTTGTCTCTGCGCTGTTCCTGCGTGCCTACTCGCTAGGCGGCGGCACCTATACCGGGATCGAAGCGGTGTCGAATAATATCAACACGCTGGCCGAGCCGCGCGTGCATACGGGCAAACTCACGATGTTCTATATGGCGCTATCGCTGGCGTTCACCGCGGGCGGCATCATCCTACTTTATCTGCTGTGGCACGTCCAGCCAATGCAAGGCCAGACCCTCAATGCAGTGACCTTCCAGGCGATCATCGGCGATCTTGGCATCGGCAGCGAATTCGCCAGACACTCGGCACTGGCCGTCGTGCTCGCGCTGGAAGCCGGCCTGCTGCTGGTCGCCGCGAATACCGGCTTCCTCGGCGGACCCGCGGTCATGGCCAACATGGCGGCAGACTACTGGGTGCCGCGCCAGTTCCGGCAGCTGTCGAGCCGGCTCGTGACGCAAAACGGCATCACCTTGATGGGCGCTTCGGCACTGCTGATTCTGATCTGGAGCCAAGGCAAGGTCGCACTGCTTGTCGTTCTCTATAGCATCAACGTGTTTCTGACTTTCTCGATGTCGCTGCTCGGCCTGTCGACGCATTGGTGGAGCAACCGCCGCTCGCATCGCAATTGGCGCGCGCGGCTCGCGTTGTCGCTAACCGGTCTCGCGGTAACGGCAGGCATCCTCGCGGTATCGCTGATCGAGAAGTTCGCGGACGGCGGCTGGCAAACTGTGCTGATCACCGGCATTGTGATCGCGGGCTGTCTCGCCATCCGCAGTCATTACGCCGCGGCGCGAGAGCAATTGCACCAGATCGACCGCCTGTTCTCGGGACAACCGGCGCTGCAGGATGCGGCCGATCCGCCGGTGCTTGATCCGCAGAAGCCGACGGCGGTGTTTTTCGTCGGCAAGAACCGCGGCGTCAGCATGCACG
>JAYVME010000326.1:0-3968 GCA_043759115.1 Betaproteobacteria bacterium
TTTGAGGCCCAGACTTTCACCGACATAGCTCGTCAACCCCGGGCACAGATAGCCGGTGCAGGTGCTGATGACCACCGCGTCGATGTCCTGCGGTTGCAATCCGGCCTGCTGCAGGGCGCGGGTCGCGGCCTCGCGGGCAAGTACAGGCGCATGCAAAGCGAAACGGCGGTGCAGCGTGTCCGGATCAGCGGCGAATACCGCGGCGAGTGAATCGAGCGCGAGTGAGCGCGTACGTATCCCGTTGTCGTGCAGGAGCACTCTTTGCAATGTCGAGCGCGCGCGCCGGTCAAGCAACGCAAACTGGGGCGCCGCCTGGAACGCCTCCCAGCACTCGGCTTGCGTGTAGCGATGCGACGGAGTCGCCGTGCCCAGTCCCGTGATAAACATAGATTACCCCTGATTTAGAGCGCCTAACATAATGAAACACGCGCGCGTTGCGCTATGTTAGTCACTCTTAGTCGTCGAAATCACATTTCGACCGTAAGATTTTACGGATGACCCACGAAAAAAGGCCCTCGGGAAATTAGAGTTTGCCGAAGGCCTGGACCAGCCGATTTTCTCCAGGGAGGAAGAGAATTAGCAGGTACCGTTGCCGATTATCCACTTCCGGTCGGGACGTTCCGTACGTTATCGAACATAAGGTGAATTTTTTCTGCAAAGACCGCCCGGTTCGCGCCCGCGCGCGGAAAAATAGCGGGGCGCGACCCGGTCCGCTACATCGTCGTGCCCGACCCAAAATGGTGCCAACCGGTGCCGAAGATCAGCCCGAGCACCGTCGTCAATAACCCGCCGATAAAAAACAGGAAGATTAAGGCCGGCACCGCCGCGATGGCCCATTTGACCATCAGAATCACCATCGAAAAAAACGGGATCTTGATATCCGTTACGATGACTTCACGTTCGCTGTTGGCCATGCCGTTTCTCCCGTGGGTTTATTGTCGTCGCTCTTGATACTCTGTATCCCCGCAGCCGGGAATGTCAACCGGTACACTGCGCAACGATATCCATTTATAATGCTTCATTGTGTCAGGTTTGGCCGCAATTGGGGGAGACTGGGCATGAGGATGCTGCTTTTTGCAGGTGCGTACGCAGAGGTGGCGTGGCCCGCCGGCACGCCGCAGCCGATTCTGGAAATCCAGCCGTGACTGACGCGGACGAAATACTGCAGGGCGCAAAATCCGGAGTTTTGCCGTTAGAGCAACCCCGGGATCGAAAGTGGATGTGACATTCAGGAGGCAGCGATGAATCCGAAGCATTCAGTAACCACTGGGTATGCGGTTTGTTGGTTCGCCGCGTGCATCGCCGCCGCGCCCGCGCTGGCGCAACAGGCGGCGCCGGCCTATCCCGATAAACCCATTCGAATCGTTGTTTCGTTCCCGCCCGGCGGCGCAGCCGACTTTTCCGCGCGCATCCTCGCCCAGCGGCTGCCCGCCGCACTGGGGCAGAGCATCGTCATCGATAACCGCGGCGGCGCCGGCGGCAATATCGGCAACGACATCCTGGCCAAGGCCGCGCCCGACGGCTACACGCTGCTGATCACGGCCGAGGGCACGATCACCATTAATCCCAGCGTGTATGCAAAGCTGCCGTATGTCGCCGCGCGCGATATCACCGCGATCACGCAACTCATCAAGTACGCCAACGTGGTGGTGCTGCATCCTTCGGTGCCGGCCAATTCCGTGAAGGAGTTGATCGCATTCGCAAAATCGCAGCCGGGCAAATTGAGCTACTCGCATCCAGGCGTGGGCACTGCCCAGCAGCTCGCCGTCGAGCTGTTCAAATCGACGGTGGGCGTCGATATCACCAGCGTACCGTACAAGGGCGGCGGGCCGGCGATGATTAGCCTCGTCGGTAACGAGACTCAGCTCTCATTCGCGACGCCGCCCTCGGCGATGCCCCACGTCAAGGGCGGCAGGCTGAAGGCGATCGCGGTCACCAGCGATAAGCGCTCGGCGGCGCTGCCCGATCTGCCGACAATCAGCGAAGCGGGCCTGCCCGGTTTCAATGTGGAAGCATGGATAGGCTTATTTGCGCCGGCCGCGACACCGCGCAAGGTGATCGCCCGTATTCACGAGGAGGTAGCGAAAGTCCTGCGGCTGCCGGAAGTAAAAGATCTGGTGCTCGGCATGGGCGCGGAAACCGTCGGCAATCCGCCGCAGGAGGCCAACGCAATCGTGCGCGAGGAGACAGCGATGTGGGCCAAGGTCGTCAAAACCACCGGCGTGAAAATCGAATAGCCGCCGCATCCACACCGACGCGCGCAGGATTTGTGCGCGTCAAGTTCAATCCCCACGCGCTGGTCGATACCTCAAACCCACTGCAAATCGTGAAGCAACGCCGGGGAAGACAAAAAGGCGCGCGTCACGTTCGGCTTACCGCGCCAGACTCGCGGGAAGCTGCGATGCTACCCACGCAACTCCGGGAATACCCTCTCCTCATCGAAGACCCCGGTCTTGGTTCTGAGCACGACTATTCCTCCCATCTGCCCGAGGGATTTTCTCAAGACCCCGGCCCGGCTGCCATCTTCTTTTGATTTGAACGTGCGCACGATTTTTTCGGTGTCGTCGTGCTTTAGCACCCATTGCGCTTTCGATTGATCAAAGCGCAGTGTAAATTTTCTCTTCACTTGCAAAATCTCCTTTGGTTAAGAAGCGTCTCAAAAATAGTGCGGTTGCTTTTCGGTGTGGTGTTTTTAAGACCGCTAAATAATCAGGCGACAACAGTTTCGTTTTCCCGCACTGCGTAAACGTCGGCGATATTGGTCAATCCCTTGAATTCTATCGCATTGCCGCAATCGTCGCTGACTGTCATCAGCATCTGCTCGCGCACCGTACCTTTTTGCGTGATGCTGGGCTTGTTGATCCAATGCGCGCCCTTTTGCTCCAGACGCGTCGACGCTTTCTGGAAATCATCGAGCGTCATGACGACACCGAAATGGCGCAGCGGCGTCGCCAGCGCGCCGCCGATTTTACGGCCTTTGTCGCCGATCACTTCCTCCGGCGCGAGATGCGCGACGATGTGATGACCGAAGAAATTGTAGTCGAGCCGCCCCACCTTCTTGCGGCCCTCGGGACATTGCAGCATCTCGCCGTAGAATTTACGCGCGCGGTCGAGATCGTTCACCGCGAAGGAAAAATGGAACAGGGTATTGCTCATGGCATTGCTCCTGTGAGGGGATGAAGCATACTTTATCATTAACTGGTCAGAAGTCATTATCGCCATCATTAAAAGCGCGTTCCCGAACTCAAGTAAGCGTTGTCGGAAAATTGAGCGGCCCACTTACATTCAGCCGAGTCATCGGCCTCAAACACACTTACCCTGTCAATCGCGTGCTTAAATCTTATGTCTCCGTTCGTAAGCCCTCGTTTAATTACCGCCCGCAAGTAACTACTCGGGGGTACGTCCGCCGAATAAAGAGTACGAAATAAATACTTGAACACATAGTCGCCGCGCTACGCATATCCCGAACCTAGACCCGTCGAAGTGGCAAAAACGTATTCACTCTTTAGTAGGAAATATTGAGCAATGTGTGCCGCCCAAGTTCCTATTGCTCCACCCAAACTCACAAATCTGACAGTAGCCCTATTATTCCTAAAGCATGGCGCCCGGCTTGCCGAGAGCATCCTCGGTGAGCTGGCGAATCAACCAGTCGTAAGCATCGTCTACCGAGTCTGTGCGGTGCACGAGGTTCACGTCCGACGCGTCGATGGTGCCGTGGCGCACCAGCGCATCGAAGTTGATTACCTCGCGCCAGTACTCCGTGCCGAAGAGCACGATCGGCATGCGCTTGGTCATGCGCTTCGTTTGCACCAGGGTCAGTACTTCGAAGAGTTCGTCGAGCGTGCCATAACCGCCGGGGAACACGATGACCGCCTTGGCCATGTAGGCGAGCCAGAACTTGCGCATGAAGAAGTAGTGGAAATGGAACGAGAGTTCGCGCGTCACGTGCGCGTTGACGAATTCCTCCC
>JAYVME010000327.1:0-42234 GCA_043759115.1 Betaproteobacteria bacterium
GACAACGGCATTCCCGTCGTAAAAACGGATCGCGGCGGACAGATCACGTATCATGGCCCGGGCCAGCCGGTAATTTACCTGTTGCTCGACATGAAGCGTCGCGGGCTCACGGTGCGGCCGCTGGTCAGGCTCATGGAAAACGCCGTGATAGAATTGCTCGCGAACTACGGTGTCGCCGCGCGTGGCAGTACAGATGCGCCGGGTGTTTATGTGGACC
Source organism: Betaproteobacteria bacterium (assembly GCA_043759115.1). Classification (GTDB taxonomy): domain Bacteria; phylum Pseudomonadota; class Gammaproteobacteria; order Burkholderiales; family SG8-41; genus PALSA-1004. The sequence goes on from JAYVME010000327.1 coordinate 218, forward strand.
ATGCCAAGATCGCCGCACTGGGCTTGCGCATCCGGAACGGTTGCTGTTATCACGGCGTCGCGCTGAACGTCGATATGGATTTAAGCCCGTTCCGGACCATCGACCCGTGCGGCTATCCTGGCCTTGACGTGACGCAACTGTGCGAACTTGGCATCATCGATGCACCTGACATCGCGGGCGACAAACTGGCTCAATGCCTGCTCGCGCAATTACAGAGTGTCTGACAACATTATGAACAACGTCACCGAAAAGCAAAAAGGCGCCGCGAAGACGGCGCGCGCATTTGGCAAATCCGCGATCAAGATCGTGCCGGTCGAGCGGCTGAAGAAGCCCGACTGGATCCGCGTGCGCGCCGGCAACAGCCAGCGCTTCCAGGAAATCAAGAACATCCTGCGTGAGCACAAGCTGCATACCGTGTGCGAAGAAGCGACGTGCCCCAATATCGGCGAATGCTTCGGCAAAGGCACCGCGACCTTCATGATACTGGGCGACCTGTGCACGCGGCGTTGCCCGTTCTGCGATGTCGCGCATGGCCGGCCAAAGCCGCCCGACGCCGACGAACCGGTGAACCTCGCGCAAACGATCGCGGCACTCAAGCTGCGCTACGTCGTAATCACGAGTGTCGACCGCGATGATTTGCGCGACGGGGGTGCTGCGCATTTCGCCGATTGCATTCGCGCCGTGCGCGAGCGCTCGCCCGCCACCCGGATTGAAGTGCTGGTGCCGGACTTCCGCGGCCGTCTCGACATCGCACTCGGCATCCTCGCGGAGCACCCGCCCGACGTGATGAACCACAACCTCGAAACCGTGCCGCGGCTCTATAAGCAGGCGCGGCCGGGCGCCGATTACGCGAACTCGCTCGCGCTGCTGCGGCAATTCAAAGCGCGCCTGCCGCATATCCCGACCAAGTCGGGACTGATGCTGGGGATCGGCGAAACGGACGACGAAATTCTGCAGGTGATGCGCGACTTGCGCGCGCACGAGGTGAGCATGCTCACCCTCGGCCAGTACCTGCAGCCGTCCGTGCATCATCTGCCGGTGCTGCGCTACGCCGAACCCGCCGTATTTGAAGAATTCGGGCGCCAAGCCGCCGCCATGGGCTTCGCGCATGCCGCGTGCGGACCGATGGTGCGCTCGAGCTACCATGCCGATCAGCAGGCGCACGATGCGGGCGTCGCGTAATCCGTTACACTAGTCCCCATGCCACGCTTCTACGTAGGTCTTAGCGCAGACGAAAAAGAGCTCTGGAAAGCATCCAACGTCACCGCCGAAGGCAATATTCTGATCTCGGTCGAACTGTCGTTTGCGGGACAGGACGCCAAACCGCTGGATCGCTACAAGGCGGCGCTTCTTGCCCTGGGCAGGGAGGCCACCAAGCGGCGGCAACTCTCCAAGTATTGCTGGCTCTTTGCGCTCGATGCGCGGTTGAACGACATCTTCCAGACGCTCGTCGATCATCTGGGCGTCGAACATCATTCGTATACCGCCGCCGACCTCAAATCGGGCGAAGGCCTTGCCTACGATGCGGAGAAGCGGGTGGTGTGCGACTTTTACGCGAAAAACTGGATGGACGACTGACCGGCCTTAGTGCGCTCTCGGTGTGCCCTTAGTGTGCTTTTTCCCAGTTCGGCCCGATACCGACATCCACCACCAGCGGCACTGCAAGTTTTGCCACCCCGCCCATGAGTGCCGGCAGGCGCTCTTTGACAATGTCGATTTCAGCGTCCGGCACTTCGAGCACGAGTTCGTCGTGCACCTGCATGATGAGCATCGATTTAAGTTTGTCGGTCTCAAGCCAGTGCTGCACTGCAATCATCGCCAGCTTGATCAGATCGGCGGCGGTACCCTGCATCGGCGCGTTGATCGCGGCGCGCTCGGCAGCCTGCCGCCGCGCGCCGTTGCTCGAGCGGATTTCAGGCAGCCACAAACGGCGGCCAAACACCGTTTCGACATAACCCTGCTCGCGCGCCTTTTCGCGCGTCACCCGCATGTACTCGGCGACACCCGGATAGCGCGCGAAGTAGCGGTCCATGTACTGCTGGGCGGCGGCGCGTTCGATGCCGAGTTGGCTGGCCAGTCCGTAGACCGACATGCCGTAAATCAAACCGAAGTTGATGACCTTGGCGTAGCGCCGCTGTTCAACATCGACGGCGTGCAGGTCGAGACCTAAAATTTCAGCCGCGGTCGCGCGATGGATATCCTCGCCGGCGGCGAATGCCTTTAAGAGGCCGGCGTCCCGCGAGATGTGCGCCATGATGCGCAACTCGATCTGCGAATAATCGGCCGAGATAATCTGGCTGCCGGCGGGCGCGATGAAGGCTTCGCGAATGCGGCGGCCTTCGGCGGTGCGCACCGGGATGTTCTGCAGGTTGGGATCGTTGCTCGCGAGCCGCCCCGTGATCGCGACCGCTTGCGCGTAATTGGTGTGCACGCGGCCGGTACGCGGGTTGACCATGCGCGGCAGCTTGTCCGTATACGTCGACTTGAGTTTGGCGATGCCCCGGTATTCGAGCAGGAGCTTGGGCAGCGGATGGTCGAGCGCAAGTTGCTCGAGCGCGTCCTCATCCGTCGACGGCGCGCCGGTCGGGGTTTTCTTGACCGGCTTGATGCCCAGCTTACCGAACAATATCTCCTGAATCTGCTTGGGTGAATTCAGATTGAATGGCTGGTCCGCCAGTTTGTGCGCAGCTGCCTCCAGGCCCATCATCTTGACGCCGAGTTCGCGGCTCTGCGCGTCAAGCAACCGGGCGTCGAGCAAAACGCCATGGCGTTCCATGATCTGCAGCACGGTCATCACCGGCATCTCGATCTCGCGGTAGATCCGCGCGAGCTTCGCATCCGCTTCAATCTGCGGATACAACGCGTGATGCAGTTGCAGCGTGATGTCGGCGTCTTCCGCCGCGTATTCCGCGGCGCTTTCGACCGACACCTGATCGAAGCCGATCTGGCTCGCGCCCTTGCCCGCGACCTCCTCGAAGGTGATGGTTTTCACGCCGAGATGGCGGGTGGCCAAGTCGTCCATGTTGTGCGATTTGTGGCTTTCGAGCACATACGACTGCAACAGTGTGTCGTGCAGCACGCCCGTCAGATGAATGCCGTGATTGGCGAACACGTGCGTGTCGTATTTGAGGTTCTGGCCGACCTTGTGGTGGCGCGCATCCTCGAGCCACGGTTTTAATTTGGCGAGCACCGCGTCGAGATCAAGCTGCGGCGGCGCGCCGGCATAGTTGTGTGTGAGCGGCACATAGGCCGCACGGCCCGGCTCCGCCGCCAGCGAAATTCCGACCAGCCGCGCCGCTAATGGATCGAGGCTGGTGGTTTCGGTATCCAGCGACACAAGCGCCGCGGCGGAAATTGTCGCCAGCCACGCGTCGAGCTGGCGCTCGGTGAGTATTGTCTCGTATACCCGTGAGGCGTTAGGCGTGAGGCGTGAGGCGGGTTCGGCGGGAACCGGGAGTCTTTCATCCTTCATCCTTCCGCCTTCATCCTTATTGTCGCTGCCCCTCTCCTCCAACTCCCGCCGCCACGTCTTGAACTCAAAGCGAGCATAGAGCTCCGCGAGCTTCGCTTCGTCGTGCTTGTCGTGCGCGAGCTCTTCGAGCTTGACCGGCAACTCGACGTCGCACTTGATCGTCACGAGCTCGCGCGCCTGCGGCAGCCAGTCGAGCGCTTTGCGCAGATTCTCGCCGACCACACCGCCGATTTCGCCGGCATGCGCGATGACGTTGTCGAGTGTGTGGTATTGCGCAAGCCATTTGACCGCGGTTTTGGGCCCGACTTTTTCCACACCCGGCACGTTATCGACCGCGTCGCCGACCAGCGCGAGATAATCAACAATGCGCTCCGGCTTAACGCCGAATTTCTTTTCGACCCCCGCCTCATCGAGTGTTTCGTTCGACATCGTATTGACGAGCGTGACCAGTGGATTGACGAGCTGCGTGATGTCCTTGTCGCCGGTCGAAATCACGGTGCGCAGGCCGCGCTGCTGCGCATGCCGCGCGAGCGTACCGATCACGTCGTCGGCTTCGACACCTTCCACCATAATTAAAGGCCAGCCCATGGCGCGGATCGCCGCATGCAGCGGCTCGATCTGCTGTACCAGGTCGTCAGGCATCGACGGCCGGTTGGCCTTGTATGCGGGATAGATTTCGTCGCGGAACGTTTTGCCTTTGGCGTCGAAAACGCAGGCGCTATAATCAGACGGAATGTCCTTGTGCAGCCGCCGCAACATGTTGAGCACCCCGTAGATGGCGCCCGTCGGTTCGCCGCGGCTGTTACGCAGGTCCGTTTTCGACATCGCATGAAAAGCGCGATACAGGTACGATGAACCGTCTACCAGCAGCAGTGTTTTTGTCATCGCGCGTCAGCGGCCGGTGGTCACGAAAAAAGAGGAGTCGAGCATGCGCCATCCCGACAAAGTACCGCCACGCGTGACATCCGAGTCCGGATGGTCGGCGCGCGAGTCATGGCGCATGTTCGGCATTATGTCAGAATTTGTCGAGGCGGCGGCGCGCCTCGGCAACATTCAGCCCGCGGTGAGCATGTTCGGCAGCGCACGCGTGCCGGTCGATCACCCGTACTATCTGCTCGCCGAACAGATTGCGCGCCGCCTGTCCGACGCCGGCTTCAGCGTGATCTCGGGCGGCGGGCCCGGCATGATGGAAGCCTTCAACAAGGGCGCCTACTTCGGCAAGTCACCGGCGATCGGACTCAATATCGAATTGCCGCGCGAACAATTCCCGAACACGTACCAGGATATCAGTCTCTCGTTTCGGCACTTCTTCGCGCGCAAGGTCACCTTCGTGCGTTTTGCGACGGCCTACGTCGTGCTGCCCGGCGGCTTCGGCACGCTTGACGAACTCTTAGAAGCACTGACGCTGGTGCAAACCGGCAAGATCCGCCACATGCCGATCATCCTCGTGCACTCACCGTTCTGGAGCGGACTCGTCGACTGGCTGCGTTCCCGGCTGCTCGCTGAGAATATGATCGCCCCCGCCGACATGGACCTGGTGCAGTTGGTTGACGAGCCGCAGCAGGTGGTGGACGCGATATTCGACTACTATGAAAAACGCGGCTTCGCGCCGGCCGACGCCGAACGCGAATCGTTGCTGACGCTTTGAGTGCAGGATTGAGGATTCGGTTGAACCCCGCCTTTCCTATATCCTCAATCTCGCATCCCGCCCGCCCTTTATATTTTCGGCCGAAAAGCCGATAATAGGCCGCATTGGCCATAAGGAATGATCATGCGTAACCTGCTTGCCACGCTTGCCACAGTAATCCTCTGCACCGCGCTGCCTGCAATGGGTGCGGACCGGCCGGGAAATCTGCAGCCGATTCCCGACCCGCCGCCGCCGCCGCCCGGCTTTGAGCTTGACCCGGCGCTCGAACCGCAGGTCACCATTCTGAAACGCGGCACCGACACGGTTGAAGAGTACCGCGTCGGTGGCAAGGTTTACATGCTTAAAGTGACCCCCGCCCGCGGCGCGCCGTATTACCTGATCGATGAACGAGGCGACGGCCTGATGACGCGGCAGGAAAGCTATGATTTTGGCCTGCGTCCACCGATGTGGGTTATCCATTCGTGGTAGGTTAGCCCCCGGCGTTCAGTTCAACGAATGCGCGGCGCAAGCCGCGCGCAACAAGGTCCATGTTTGAGAACTGATTGCTGAAAATGTCCGTATTCACCGTCGTCACACCCGAACAGCTGGCGGCGTGGCTCAAGCACTATTCGATCGGCAGCCTCACGCACCTCGAGGGCATCGCGGCCGGCATCGAGAACACCAACTACTTCGTCACCACCACGCACGGCCGTTACGTGCTCACTTTGTTCGAGAAACTGAAAGCAGGCGAGCTGCCGTTTTACATGAATCTGATGGCGCATCTGGCACGCCACGGCATCCCGTGTCCGCAGCCAATCGCCAAGCTTGACAACGAGTTTCTGGGCGCGTTGAACGGCAAACCGGCGAGCATCGTCACGTGCGTGCCAGGCGCCGCCCTCGAGTCGGCCGCCGCGCACCAGTGCGCGGCCATCGGCGAATTGCTCGCCCAGATGCATCTCGCGGGCCTGAGCTATGCCGCGACCATGCCGAATCCGCGCGGTGCGCACTGGTGGACCGCCGCCATGCCGCAAGTGGCGCCGTTTCTCGATGCGCGCGCCGCGGCTATGCTCGGCGCGGAAGTGCGCTTTCAGTCGCAACATCACGCCGGGGATTTGCCGCGCGGCGCGATACACGCGGATCTTTTCCGCGACAATGTCCTGTGGCGCGGCGCACAGGTCGGCGGCATCATCGATTTTTATTTTGCCTGCACGGATGCCCTGCTCTATGACGTTGCGATTGCGGTCAACGACTGGTGCCTCGCGTCCGCCTCGGCGCTCGACGAAGAACGCACGCGGGCGCTGCTCAATGCTTACCACGGCGTGCGGCCGTTCACTTGCGGCGAGCGTGATGCGTGGCCGGCCATGCTGCGCGCCGGCGCGCTGCGCTTCTGGGTATCGCGACTCTATGATTTTCATCTGCCGCGGCCGGGCGCGCTCGTGCACGCCAAAGACCCGGCAAACTTTCAGCACCTGCTCGAACAGCATGTTGCGCGCGAAGCCGAGCATAAGCAGATGTTCGTCCGCGCATGAATATACGCACCGTCGACGCCGTGCACGGCTGGCGCTGGCTGGTACAGGGTGTTGTTATTTTCCGCAAGAACCCAGCGCAGTGGCTGCTGCTTATCGCGACTCTGTATGCCGGTAGCCGTATCCTGCTGCTGCTGCCTTTCATCGGATTGGCCGCGATTCTGGTCACGCCCAATTTTCTCGCCGGCCTCGCGCACGGCGCGCAGGCGCTCGAAGAAGGCAAGCCGCTGCGCTTCGGCTATCTCGCGAGCGGATTTCTGAAAAGCGGAGCGCAGCTCGTTACCATCGGCGGGGTGTCGCTGGTTGGTCACTTCCTGATGCTGATCGCAATGGCGGCGGTCGCCGGCGAGGCGCTGTCCGGCATCGCGCAAACCATGGCCGCGGGCGCGATCACCGCGGACACCGTAAATGCGATGCGCGCCGCCGCACCCCGTCTGCTGTTAAGCGCGCTTATCGGCCTCGGCATCTCGCTGCCCATAATGCTCGCGGTGTGGTTTTCGCCGTTGCTGGTGTTTTTCGATGATATGAAGCCGGTGCCTGCCATGCTGCTGAGCTTTTGGGCTTGCGTAAAGAATGTCCTGCCGCTGTTGGTCTACAGCATCGCGGTGCTGGGACCGATCTTTGTCATGACGCAAATCGGCATGGCGCTCACCGGCCAGCCCGACCTCGGCATCTGGTTGCTGGCGCCGGTACTCGTGCCTTCGCTTTACGCGGGCTATCGGGACCTGTTTGTTCGCGAACCGGTCGTGACCGCTTAAACGCAAGCGTCACGCCGCGCTCAATTTCGCGTACTCGAGCGCCAGCCATTTCGTGCCATTGCGGTCGAAATTGACCTGCACGCGCGCATCGCCGCCGCGGCCTTCGGCATTAACGATTATGCCGGCGCCGAATTTCGGATGCGTAACATTCTGTCCGACGTGCCACGGCGAAGCCGGGTCCGGCGAGCCCGCCTCCCGCACAACGGCCGGTTTGTCATAACGCGATGCCGCCGCATAAGCGCCGCGATTTCCGTGCGCCGGCGGCGCGTGCGTGGCATAGGCTCCCGCGCGATTGACGCGCTTGAGCAGCGCTTCCGGAATCTCGTGAAAAAAACTCGATGCGATGTTGTAGCGCGTCTGCCCGTGCAGCATGCGGCTTTGCGCGAACGACAGATACAGGCGCCGCCGCGCGCGCGTCAGCGCCACATACATCAGCCGCCGCTCCTCCTCCTTGCCGTCGGCCTCGGACAGGCTGTTCTCGTGCGGAAACAGCCCCTCTTCGAGTCCGCTGATAAACACGCTGTGGAATTCGAGGCCTTTCGCCGAATGCACGGTCATTAACTGCAACGCATCGGCGCCGGCCTGCGCCTGGTTATTGCCGGCTTCGAGCGCGGCATGGGCGAGGAACCCGGTGAGGCTCGTGTCATCCTGCGCTTCGTCCGCGATAAAACCCGCCGCGGCATTGATCAGCTCGCCGAGATTTTCGAGCCGGTCCGCGCCCTCGCGCTCCTTTTCGTAGTGCTGCTTGAGTCCGCTGTGCACGATCACGTGTTCGATGATTTCGGGCAACGGCAGGCCGTCGCATGCCGCGCGCATGCTGGCTATTAGCGCCACAAAGCCCGCGATGCCTCGCAAGGATGAAGGCGGAGGGATGAAGGATGAATCCGAATCCGAATCCGAATCCGCTTTGTCCTGCTTTCTTTCATCCTTCATCCTTCCGCCTTCCGCCTTCAAGCGCGCCGCCGTCCACAGGCTCGCAACGCGGCTGGTGGCGAGATCCTGCAGTTGTTCGACCGAGCGGTTGCCGATGCCGCGCGTGGGGAAATTTATGATGCGCAGCAGCGCGCCGTCGTCTTCATCACTCGCCAGCACGCGCAGGTAAGCGAGCGCGTGCTTGATCTCCTGGCGCTCGAAAAAGCGCAATCCGCCGTAGACGCGGTACGCGATGCCCGCATTGAAGAGGCCGTGCTCGATCACGCGTGATTGCGCATTCGAACGGTAGAGCAGCGCGATATCCGACAGCCGCAGGCCCTCGTGGTGCAGCGACTTTACCTCGTCGACGATAAAGGCGGCTTCATCGATGTCGGTGCCCGCCTCAAAGACGCGCAGCGGCTCGCCCTTGCCTTCCGCGGTCCACAGATTCTTGCCCAGCCGCTTCTTGTTATGATCAATGAGCGCGTTGGCGGCGTCCAGTATATGGCCGTGCGAGCGATAGTTTTGCTCGAGCTTGATCACTTTTTCGACCGTGAAGTCTTTCTGCAAATCCTGCATGTTCGCGGCCGAAGCGCCTCTGAAAGCGTAGATCGACTGGTCGTCGTCGCCGACCGCGAATAGCGCATTGTCGCCGCCGGCCAGGAGCCGCAGCCACTGATACTGCAGGCGGTTGGTGTCCTGGAATTCGTCGACCAGGATATTGCGGAAGCGGCCGCGATAATGGTCGCGCAGAATTTCGTTCTTCGACAGCAATTCATAACAACGCAGCAGAAGTTCGGCGAAATCGACCACGCCTTCGCGCTGGCATTGCGCGTCGTAAATCGCGTAGAGTTCCTGCAAGCGGCGCGAGAAACCGTCATAGTCGTCGGCGTCGACCGCGCGTTTGCCGGCGTCTTTGTGGCTGTTGATGTACCACGCGATCTGGCGCGCGGGGAACTTCTCTTCGTCGACGTTGGCGGCCTTCATCATCCGTTTGATGAGCGCCAACTGGTCCTGGCTGTCGAGAATCTGAAAGAGCTGCGGCAGCCCGGCCTCCTGAAAATGCGCGCGCAGCATGCGGTTGCACAGGCCGTGAAAAGTACCGACCCACATGCCGCGCGTATTGATCGGCAGCATCGCGCCGATGCGTGAGAGCATCTCCTTCGCGGCTTTGTTGGTAAAGGTGACCGCGAGCAACCCCGCTGGGCTCGCCTGCCCGGTCTGGATCAGCCAGGCCACGCGCGTCGTCAGCACGCGAGTTTTTCCGCTGCCGGCCCCGGCGAGTATCAGCGCCGACTGGTGCGCAAGTGTGACGGCTTCGAGTTGCGGCTCGTTAAGACCGGATAGGAAGGAGGGCGACGGCATTGAGCGGATTTCGCTGCGACCATTTGATTATAGTACAGGGCTCGCAACATGTCGCGCGGTAAAGGTCACGGCCAGCGGCCGCCGTGCAAAACGCCGCCGGATTATTACTTCGAAACTTTCGGCTCGGCAATGCCCATCTGGCCCTTCAATCTGGCGGCCAGCACTTGCGCCTCCTGCTTGCTCGCAAGATTCGAAATGCGCACGCGATACACGGTGCCGGCTTCGCTTTTCACCGGCCTGATTTCCGCGGCGTAACCGGCGTCGCGTAACTGGTCATACGATGTCAGCGCGGCGTCCTGGGTATTTGCCTCGGCAAGATACACGCGCCACTTGCCGCCCCGGCGCATCGCGCCGGCGCCGTTAATGATGTCGGTCTCCAGCGACCATTTGTCGAGTTGCTCCTTCGACACCGGCCCGACCGGTTCGGCCGGTTTGTCTTTCGGCGCGATATAGAACGACATCGGCTGGTCCATGGTGAACGCTTGCTCCCCGCGCGTGACGTCGACCTTGCCCTCGATCAGGCACGCGATGTCGCGCGTCTTGTCGGCCTTGCCCCACAAATCAGTGCCGCGTATGCCGACGGTGATGGTCACAATCCTGACTTTGACGTCGCGCTCGCCGCGGTACTTGAACTTGGACAGCGCCTGGGTGGTGAAGCGAAACGCGCCGCTTACTACGTCGAGCGACGCAGTGACGACTTCCTTCAGTTTGATTTTTGTCTGGCCCAGATCGTCGAGCGCGAGGATGCCGTTTTCGCCGAGCTTGATCAGGCTGCCGTCAGCAAGCCGCAGGAGGGCGCGCGCGCCGGGCCCGGTCAGCACGCGATCTTTGTTGGTAAGCGTCATGCCGACCGCCAGCGCGTCGCGCGCGCCGCTCGCGTGCTCGACCCATGCCGGCGCCTGCACGCCGTCGACCACGATATTGGGCTTCGCCGCCGGCCATGCACTGCTCGCCGCCAGCATCAGTAACGCCGTCAAAAACGCTTTAATCTTCATTGCAGGCTCCTTGATTTCCGGTTACCCATGCCGATACGCCGGCTGAGGGTTTTCGGATGTGGTGCGGGTATAATTCGCGTCTTTGCCGTAACCGTAGGCCGGTATGCAGAATAAGTACAACCCTCACGTAATCGAGCGCGCAGCCCAGCGATACTGGACGGAGCAGCGCTCGTTTCGCGCTATCGAGACGCCCGGCAAACGCAAATATTACTGCCTGTCCATGTTCCCCTATCCGTCCGGCAAGCTGCATATGGGGCACGTGCGAAACTATACCATAGGCGATGCACTTTCCCGCTACCACCGCATGCGCGGCTTTAACGTGCTGCAGCCCATGGGGTGGGACGCCTTCGGACTGCCGGCCGAAAATGCGGCGATCGCCAATCGCGTGCCGCCGGCGCAGTGGACCTACGACAACATCGCGTACATGAAAAAGCAACTGGTCTCGCTCGGTTTTGCGATTGACTGGGAGCGCGAGCTCGCGACCTGCAAGCCCGATTACTACCGCTGGAACCAGTGGCTGTTCCTGCGCATGCTCGAAAAAGGCCTCGTCTACAAGAAAACCGGCACGGTGAACTGGGACCCCGTTGACCAGACCGTGCTCGCCAACGAACAGGTGATTGACGGCCGCGGCTGGCGCACCGGCGCGCAGGTCGAAAAGCGCGAGATCCCGATGTACTACATGGCGATCACAAAATACGCCGAAGAACTGCTGGCCGCGCTCGAGCGGCTTCCGGGCTGGCCCGAACGCGTGAAGACGATGCAGGCCAACTGGATCGGCAAGAGTGTCGGCGTGCGCTTCGCGTTTCCGTACACGCTCGACGGCAAGGATGAAAAGTTGTGGGTGTTCACCACACGTGCGGACACCATCATGGGAGTCACGTTCTGCGCGGTCGCCGCCGAACACCCGCTGGCGACTTATGCCGCAAAGAAGGATCCGGAACTTGCGGCATTCATCGACGAATGCAAGCGCGGCAGCGTGATCGAAGCCGATTTCGCCACCATGGAAAAGAAAGGCATGCGAACCGATATCTTCGTCATGCATCCGCTGACCGGCGAAAAAATTGAAGTGTGGATCGGCAACTACGTATTGATGAGTTACGGGGACGGCGCGGTGATGGGTGTGCCTGGCCACGACGAGCGCGACTTTGCATTCGCAAAAAAGTACGGACTGGCGGTCAAGCCGGTGGTCGACGTCAAGGCAAAGGACTATTCGACCGACGCCTGGCAGCCGTGGTACGCCGAACACGGCGCTTGCGTGCATTCGGGCAAGTACGACGGGCTCGATTATGACGCCGCGGTGAACTTCATCGCCGCCGATCTCGCCGCCAAAAATCTGGGGGAAAAGCAGGTCATGTGGCGCTTGCGTGACTGGGGCATCTCGCGCCAGCGCTACTGGGGCACGCCGATCCCGCTGATTCACTGTGCGGCGTGCGGCGACGTGCCGGTGCCCGACGACCAGCTCCCCGTCATTCTCCCCGAGGACTGCGTGCCCGACGGCAGCGGCAATCCGCTCGCGAAGCGCGCCGACTTCGTCAATTGCACCTGCCCGCGGTGCGGCCAGCCCGCGCAACGCGAAACCGATACGATGGATACGTTCGTCGACTCGTCGTGGTACTACACACGTTTCGCCTGCGCCGACCAGAAAAATGCGATGGTCGACGACCGCGTCAATTACTGGCTGCCAGTCGACCAGTACATCGGCGGCATCGAGCACGCGATTTTGCACCTCCTCTACTCACGCTTCTGGACCAAGGTGATGCGTGACCTCGGTCTCATACAACTCGACGAACCGTTCGCCAGACTGCTGACACAAGGCATGGTGCTCAACGAAATCTTCTTTCGCAAGCCCGACGCCGGCCGCATCGCTTATTACAATCCCACCGAAGTCGAAATCGAGGTTGATGCCAGCGGCAAACGCACCGGCACGAAACTCAAGGCCGACGGCCGGCCGGTCGAATCCGACGGCATCGGCACCATGTCGAAATCAAAAAACAACGGCGTCGATCCGCAATCGCTGATCGAAGAATACGGCGCCGACACCGCGCGGTTGTTCATGATGTTCGCCAGTTCGCCGGAAGATACTCTGCTATGGAACGACGCCGGCGTCGAAGGCGCGTCGCGGTTTCTCAAGCGGTTGTGGAATTACGGCGTAAAATTCAAGACGGGTGGCGATGCAACGAGCGTCCCCCATTTGCGGAGAATCGCGCGTTTCGAAATCCATTCCGTGCTCAAGCAGGCCAATCACGACATGGCCAGGCACCAGTTCAATACAGTAGCCTCCGCGGCAATGAAAATATTGAATGCGCTTGAGCGAATGGAGGGCGTGGCAAACGACATTGCCAAAGAAGGTCTCGGGATCTTGCTGCGCGTGCTTTACCCGATCACGCCGCATATAACCCACGAACTGTGGAAGGAGCTTGAGTTTGAGCGGCAATGGGGAGACATTCTTTCGGCGGGCTGGCCGGAAGTCGACGAGACCGCCCTGATACAAGATGAAATCGAGCTGGTCCTGCAAGTCAACGGCAAACTGCGCGGCAACATGCGCGTCGCCAAAGACGCCGGCCGCGCCGAGATCGAACGGCTTGCAATGCAAAACGCCAACGTGCAAAAGCACATCGACGGCCAGCCGGTGAAGAAGGTCGTGGTCGTTCCCGGCCGGCTGGTGAACGTGGTAGTGTGATGATGTTTAAGGATGAAGGCGGAAGGATGAAGGATGAATAACATAGACAAGCCGAAATCTTTAGAGAAAATTGTTTTTTCATTCATCCTTCATCCCTCATCCTTCATCCTTGTGGCGGCAGCCTTATTGCTCTCCTCCTGCGGCTTTCATCTGCGCGGCCAGGCCGCGTTGCCGTACGAGTCGATGTACATCAGCGGTTCGCCGTCGTTCGCCACCCAAATTTCGCGCGCGGTGCGCGCCGGCAGCACAACGCGCATTACGAACAATCCCAAGGACGCGGAGGTCACCCTGCAGATTCTGAGCGAGGCGCGCGAGCGCTCGATACTGTCGCTTTCGTCTAACGGACGCGTGCAGGAACTGCAAATTCGCTATCGTGTTTCATTCCGCGTCTTCGACAAGAATAGCCGCGAATACGTCGCGCCAAACGAAATTCTGCTCAAGCGCGACTTGCTCTACAGAGATACCGACGTGCTCGGCAAGGAGCAGGAAGAGGCGCTGCTCTACCGCGACATGCAGAACGACGCGGTGCAGCAGGTGGTGCGCCGCCTGCAGGTCGCTCGGATTGAACCCTGATTGAACCGCCAAGATTCTTTTCCATACCTCCTTGAGAGGTATGGAAAAGAATCTTGGCGGTTAACTTCATGCGCATTTCCACCGAACAACTCCCCCAGCATCTGAAGCGCGGGCTCGCGCCGCTGTACATCGTCTACGGTGACGAGCCGCTGTTGGCACTCGAAGCCGCCGACCGCATCCGCGCGACGGCGCGCGCAGACGGCCACCTTGAGCGCGAAGTACTGACCGCCGAACAACACTTTGACTGGTCGCAATTGCGCATCAGCAGCCAGTCGCAATCGCTGTTTGCCGCGCGCCGCATACTTGAATTGCGCATACCCAACGGCAAACCCGGCAACGACGGCAGCCAGGCATTACAGGAATATTGCGCGCAGTTGCCGGCCGACACTCTCACGCTGATCCTGCTGCCGGAGATCGATTGGCGCGCGCAAAAAGGCGCCTGGTTCGGCGCGCTCGACGCAGCCGGACTGATGATCGAGGCCGCCCAAGTCAAGCGCGACAAGCTGCCTGCGTGGCTGGCGGGCCGGCTCAAAACGCAGGACCAATCCGCCGCTGCGGACACGCTCGAATTCATTGCCGATAAAGTCGAGGGCAACCTGCTCGCGGCCTATCAGGAGGTGCAGAAGCTCGCGTTGCTGTTTGCGCCCGGCGCGCTGTCGTTTGACCAGATCAAGGAAGCGGTGCTCGATGTCGCCCGCTTCGACGTGTTCGATCTGGGCGACATCGCGCTCTCCGGTGACGTGCAGCATCTTGTACGCGTGCTCGACGGGTTGCAAGGCGAAGGCGCTGCGGCGCCGCTGGTGTTATGGTCGATCACCGAGGAAATCCGCGCCGTCGGCCGCGTGCTGGCGGGGCTCGCCGCCGGCCGGCCGCTGCCGCAGGCGATGCGCGACGCGCGCATCTGGGGCCCGCGCCAGAATCTGATTCAGCAGCATATCAACCGCTGCACGCCGGAGCGAATCGAAGCCGCCCTCGTGCACGCGGCGCGCATCGACCGCATGATCAAGGGTCTCGCGCGCGGTGACGTGTGGGACGAATTGCTGCAACTCGGGCTGCGCTTTTCCCGCAAGCCCGCCAAGGCCGCGTAGAAACACGCTATCATTGATTTTTAGGATTGAGGATCGAGGAGTGAGGATCGAGTAAGGTTCTACTGAGCTCCATCCCGATCCTCGATCCTCAATCCTGTATTTCATCCATGGACATCCAAAGCTACATGACAGGGATCGGCAAACAAGCGCGGGCCGCGTCACGCCTGGTCGCCAAAGCCGACACCGCCACCAAGAACAAGGCGTTGACGCTCACCGCGCAGGCAATCGAGCGCAATATCAAGCGCCTGCTCGCCGCGAACGCCGAGGACCTCGACGCGGCGCGCGCGAAAAAACTCGAGCCGCCGCTGATCGATCGTCTGACGCTGACCGCCCACAGCATCGCCGACATGGCCGACGGGCTGCGCCAGATTGCCAGCCTGCCCGACCCGATCGGTGAAATCAGCGAACTCAAAGAGCAGCCCTCCGGCATCAAGGTCGGCCGCATGCGCGTGCCGCTGGGCGTGATCGCCATCATTTACGAATCGCGGCCCAACGTCACTGCGGATGCGGCCGGACTGTGCCTCAAAGCGGGCAACGCCTGCATCCTGCGCGGCGGCTCGGAAGCGATTAATTCCAATCAGGCCATCGCCGCCTGCGTCCATGCCGGACTCGAAGACGCCGGCCTGCCCGCGACCGCGGCGCAGGTCATAGCAACCACTGATCGCGCGGCGGTGGGCGAACTCCTGCGCATGAATGAATACGTGGACATCGTCGTGCCGCGCGGCGGCAAAGGATTGATCGAGCGCGTGATGCGGGAGTCACGCATCCCGATGATCAAGCACCTGGACGGCGTGTGCCACGTCTACGTCGATGACAAAGCGGACATCGACAAGGCGATCCGCATCGCGGACAACGCCAAGACGCAACGCCTGGGCACCTGCAATACGATGGAAACGCTGCTCGTCGCGCGCGGCATCGCCGGCCGTGTGCTGCCGCCGCTCGCGCAGATCTACCGGGACAAAGGCATCGAGCTGCGCGGCGACGAGGCGGCGCGTAAAATTGTGCCGGGAATGAAACCCGCGACCGAGGAAGACTGGACTACCGAATATCTTGCCGCCATCCTCGCCGTGCGCGTGGTCGACGGACTCGAGCAGGCGATCGAGCATATTGCCCGCTACGGTTCGCAACACACCGATGCTATCGTGACGGAAGACGAGGCCCGCGCCAGTCGCTTTTTGCGCGAAGTCGATTCAAGTTCCGTGATCGTCAACGCGTCAACGCGCTTCGCCGACGGCTACGAATACGGGCTGGGCGCCGAAATCGGCATCTCGACCGACAAGCTGCACGCGCGCGGCCCGGTGGGGCTCGAAGGACTGACGTCGCTGAAATGGATTGTTTTCGGCGACGGCGAAATCAGAGAATAGTCACTAAATAATTACAATAATTACCGCTCGTCGGAGGCAACGTTTTTGCCGCGTAACGGATGAAAAAAATCACTCCAGATAACAACGAAGATCTGCCGCTGAATCAGTTCTTCGCCAACGGTGTGCTCGAAAGCGATTTGCAAGCGCTGGCGCCGTTGATGAATTCACGCGCGATGCTCAACGCCTTCATCATGGTGTTTCGTGGCGGTGAAGCGGAAATTCTTATTCGGTTGCTGGTAATGCGTGAAATCGGGGGGCGTCCCGATGCGCCACGGTGGAGTCCACAAGAACTCGCGCAACATTTTTCGTATCTCGATCCGGTAAAACTGAATACCGTACTGGATCGCCTGAAGGAATACGGCTTGCTGATATGGGACAGCGAGGATCGCACCTATCAGTTGAGCGGCACTGCGCGCGTGACGCTTTCCGCGTTGGCCAATGTACTGGCCCTGCCTGCGGGGGTAGACGCCGACCTCGCGTATATCACCTCGCAGGTCGCCGCCGGACAATCCATCGGACGGCCTTCGCTGGAGGCGCTTAATCTGCTGCTCACAAAATATCGCGAGCTACAGAAAGAATTCGAGGACGCACTGGTCAGCGGCTCGGAGTTTCGCATCCGCCAGGCCAGCGCCAAATTCAACGCCGTCGAATCCACTGTCGAGAAGGGCAACGACATCATTCGCTCGCTGATGAAAAATGGCGAACTCGAAGACGCAATGTACCGCAATGCGCAGGCCATCGGCCAGGCGCAAAGCCATCTGTTGCGCATGCACGCCGCGTTCCAGCGCACCCTGCACGCGCTTGAATTGCAGAGCGTATCGCTGGGCGGCAGCGGTTTGTCTTCGTCCGATGTAGTGCAATGGCTGCGCACGCTCGATCAGGATCGCCTCGCGGCGCTCGGCGCGCGCACCCTCGGCGGTATGCAGCCCTTGCCGTTCGCCATGAGCGACCTGATGCTTGATGTCGCCGAATATGAATTGCTGGAGCGTGAGCGCCTGGCTCAGGAAAACACTGCGCTGCCGCCGCCGTGCGACGCACCCGGTACGAACGAAATGTCCACCGAGCGTTTCTTGGCACTCGATCGATTTGTCAGCCAGCTTGCGGAAATAAAATCGCCAACGCCGCTCGCTGATGCCGTGGTAAATGGCGGCTACGCGCTATCGGCATACCGGTTGTCGCTGCTGGCTTTGATCGCAGATCCTGAGTCAGCCGAGATGCGCGGGCGGATCGCGGATCTTGCGCGCCTGCCGCTGCGCGTCATGATTTCAGATGATCACGAAGCCGTGGCGCGCGATGAAGTCGCGCAGATCAGCTGTGGCGCGCTGACGCCTGCTGCCACAGACGCAGTATGACCGACGATGCGCAAGTGTTGATCGCGCGTCTGATCACCGAACGCTGGGTACCGCGCGCCGATGCGCTGTCGCGGCGCGTGCTGGTGGACGAAGAGTTTCGTGAGGAAATCGAACGCCGCCTCGCCGCCTGCGGATTGCGTCTGCTCGACAACCCATATGCGACGCATATCGCGCTGGGGCTTGCCAACACCGCTGAAGAACCGGTGCTGGCGCGCGACGGACAATGGCTATCAAGCAATCTGGGCCTTGCACGCGATTGCGTGGCGTTGCTGGTGGTGCTGTGGGCATTGCTGATATTGCCCAAGCGTGAACGGCAAGTCTCGCGCCGTGGTAATACGGAAACGCAACAAAACGATATGTTCGGCCTGGAGAAATCCATACCCACAGGCGGTGACGTTGAAGGCAGCCTGCCGGAGCGTACGCTCATCGCGGACTTTGGCAAACAACTCGGCGGCAAAACACGCATCGGGTTTAACCTTGGTATATTATCTCGTCACGGCTTTATCGAGCGTCATCAGGGTGTTATTCACGAAGGGCCGTTGTTGGATCTGGCTCTCGATCACCGCGTGCTCGCGCCGCGCATACTCGACGGCGCGCTTGCTGAATTGCTTGCCGCCCGCAGCATCGAAAAAGCGCCGGACGTGAACAAGGAATAGCGCCGGTGTTTCATCTGAAAAGCATCGAGCTCGTGCATTGGGACTACTGGCAACGATTTCGCCAGACGCTCGACGCCAGTATCGTCGCCATCGTCGGCCCCAATGGCTCGGGCAAAACCACACTGCTTGACGCACTGCGTACTTTGTTTGCGCTTCAATGCGCGGGCAAACGCGACTACAAACGCTATGTGCGTCATTCCGGTGAGCCTTATGCGTGGCTGCGTGCGGTAGTCGATAACCGCCGCATCGGCAACGTGCGGCACCCGTTTTTTCCGCTACTGGAGGACGAAGTAACGCTGGTGTGCCGCATCCGCAAGCAAGGCGGCGACTGGCAGCGCCAATATCTGATCGCGCCGGGCGATGCGCCGATTGATGAAGCGATGGAGCGCTCGCCCGATTGGCTGGGCGTACGCGATTACGAACGGCGTCTGGCGAACGGCGGATTAAGTACCGCCATCGCGCAAGTGCTCGCGCTCGAACAAGGCGAGACCGACCGCTTGTGCGAATACACACCGAAAGAGTTGCTCAATCTGGTATTTCATGTGTTCGGCGACAAGCGCGTGCTCGACGACTACCTGCAAGCGCGTGCCGACCAGCGGGACGGCGAAGCCGAGCTCGACAAGCTCGACGGCGATCTCGCACGCACGGTCAACGAACATGAGGCATTTATCCAGCGCGCCAATCGCTATCAGCAATGGCGCGATTTGAAAAGCGAAGAAACACTGCTGGAAGCCGAGATACGCCCGCGCGTCGAACTCGCCGAGTTGAGACTATCGATACGCGGCGCGGAGAGCCGACTGGAAGGTTTGCGGCGTCAGGCGGCGGAGCATCAGATACAAATTGATCATGAAGATCGGAGGCTGGCGCGCACTAGAGACGCGCTGGCGGCATCCGCCGCGCAACAGAAAAGCGCCGCTTTCGCGCGCGAGACCGCCGCAGCGCAGCACGACACGGCGCTGACCCGCGTCACGGAAACCAGAAGCATGCTGAGTGAACGCAGCCGCCTGCGCGAACAATCGCTCGCCGCAGGCAAGGATAGCGCGCAGGCTGCATCACGGCTGGAACAAAGCCGGCCCAAACTGGCGGAAGTCAAAGCCAAAATTGTGGGCCTCACGCAACGCAATAGCGAATTCAGCACGCGTCTTGCCGCATTGCGTAGCGGCAAGCCTGCGCTACAGCCGTATGCCGCGCAGTTCCGCAGCGCGCTCGACGAAGCACGCATCGCGCATCTCATGCTCATCGAGATCGTCGAAGTTACCGATGCAGAATGGCAGGGTGCCGTGGAAGCGCTACTCGCGCCGTATCGCCATCTGGTGCTGCTCAAACGGCCGCACGACCGCGAAGCTGCGTGGCGCATCGGCGAGCGTTTGCAGTACCGCAGTTTTGTGACCCCTGATCTTGAACCGCCACACGAAGCCGTGCCGGGTAGCGTGCTGGAAATCGCGCGTTTCACCGGTGAGGCACCGGCATGGCTGACGGCTTGGTTGAATCGTGTGCAACGCGTCGAAGATGCCGCCGCCGGCGCCAAGTGCGACGCGCGGCAGGACTGGATTACCCGTGCCGGTTACCATCGTGAGCGCCGTGGCGCACGGTACGGCGGCGTGCCAGCGCGGGATTTTCACTTTGGCGAGGCCGCGCGCCGTACGCAACTGAAAGCGCTGGAAGATGATTGCGCACAACTGCGCGTGGAACTCGATCAACTGGTCGCCGAGGAAAAAACGCTGCTTGCCGGCATTAGCCGCGATCAGGCGGTAGTTTCGGGTGTCAACGCCGCCGCGATGCTGGCGAGCCGCGCCGAGGAATTCGCCGCCGCCGAAGTACGGCTGATAACGGAGCAGGAGGCCGAACAGGAGACTGGTGCAGCGCAAAAGGCAGCGATAGAAGAAGAAGGTCGGGTACGCGGCGAACTGGGGCGGCTGAATGCGGAACAGCAGCAAATCGAAAGCGCTGTCCGGCAGGCGCAAAGTACGTTGACGGTGGCGCAGGGGCAAATCCACACGCAGGCCGACGAACAGCAAAAGCGCAACGAACGTGAAGCGCAGCTATGTTCGGGCATGCCCGCCGCGTGGCTCGATGAGCAAGCACTGGATAAACTGCTCGCAGAACAGGGATCGCTGCAAAACGTGGCAGCCCGCATCGGACAGATTCAGCGTCAACTCGAACAGGGACAGTGGGAAACCGATGAGACGGTGATCATGCGCCGCGACAAACTCGCCGAAGATGTGCAGGCCAAACGCGAACGCGTGGACACCAGCCGCCAGCAATGTGACCGCGCGAAAAAAATTACCGAAGACACGCGGGGCGAGTATCTCAATGTGCTGCGCGCCACGGTACGAACCTACGGCAAGCATCTGCGCGAGCTGGGGCTGAAGGCGGGTATCGAAGTAGATTACGCAATGCCGCTCCTGGCCAATGACGACATGGCGCTGGCGCAAGCCGGGCTGCTGGTTAGATTCAACTTCGACCAGAAAGGCATGATCGGGATGAACGACGGAGAAGCGTCCGGCGGGCAACAGGTGATGAAGTCTTTGATCCTGCTGATCGCGCTGACCATGGAGGCCGAACGCCCCGGTGGATTCGTGTTCATTGACGAACCGTTTGCGCACCTCGACGTGATGAACATCGACCGCGTAGCGGCGTTTTTGCGTGCGACGCAAGCACAGTACTTGATCACCACACCGAGCACGCACAACATCAACGTGTTCAGCCCGGTGCAACTGACTCTGGTCACTCAGAAAAAACGCCCCGGTGAACGCTGGGCACCGCCGGTGGCGATGCTGCGCAGGGATGAAACCGTCAGTGCCACCTGAAGGTTGGGCGGCGCCCGGTGCGGACGGCATATGCGTCCGCGCACTCGATGTTGGCGCGAAGACTACGTTGCGCGGACGGCGCTTGCGGCGTGCCATGACCGCCGACACCCGCGTGATAGCCGCTTGGCCGGCGGAATGGCGTGATCTGCTTTTGCAGTGGCTGGACGGCGCTTCCAGGCGCCGCTGGAACACGTTAATCGGTCAAGCGGGAAACGCCGGCTTTAATATCGCGCACGACCTGCTTGACGCGCTGCTGCGCGCGGGCTTGGTTGAGACCGATGAAGTGCGCGAGCGCGGCCACTGGAAAACTCAACAAGTCACCTTCATCGTACGCGCTGCGCTGCGTAGCGCGTTGGGTTTGCCCGATACCGAAGCCTTGCGCGCACAGATTGCAGTCGAAATTGCCACGCCACCGCAAGATGTTCGCCTTATGCCGCTATGGGCTGACCTCGCGGATTACCCGCCCGCCCGCGGGCTCGAACGTTGCGCGCTGCTGCGCAAAATTGATGCATGGATTGCTGATAACCATTTCGGCACGCGTCGGGACTTCGCCCTGTTCGCGCGAGGCACAACCAAAGCGGTGAGCAGCTCGGAGTGGAAATGGCTAGAAACCCTGCCGGATTTCGGCGCGTTCGGAATTGAACGGCACACACCGGCGCTGTGGATGCGCGCGCCGCTTACGCTGTGTTTTGGCGACAGAAAAATCGATCTTTCGGCGATACCCGACTTGATCGGTATTTCACCAGAGACCCTCAAGCGGCTCGACGGCGTGGCCGGCGATATCGGTTGCTGGCGCATCATCGAAAACCGCACAAGCTTCGAGCGCGCGGCGCGTGAACACGGCGATACCGATGGTGTGATCTGGATTCCCGGCTTCGCACCTAGCTGGTGGAAGGAGTCCATGCGGCGAATTCTCCAATGTAAACCCGCGCCGGCCGAGATAGCGTGCGATCCCGATCCTGCCGGCATCAACATCGCTCTTGACGCGGGCGCCGTGTGGCAGTCATGCGGTCTCGCATGGTCACCATGGAAAATGAATGTACGCGAACTGATGCAATTGGATGCGCGCTTGCCGCTGTCTAGCCATGATAAAGTCCTTCTCGAACAAATGACGACGCGCGTCCTGCCTGCCGCATTACGAGAGATCGCAAACTGGATGCAAGCGCACGGTGAAAAAGGTGAGCAAGAAGGCTATTTGTAAGTGGTGACATCTATCGCCGCCGCAGGGTTAATTCATAACTTTTAATGGATTTTTAATGCCGAAGCTGATCGAAGTCAAAGTCCCCGATATCGGGGACTTCAAAAACATTCCGATCATCGAAATCCTGGTCAAACCCGGCGATCATGTGCAGCCGGAAGATCCGCTGATCGCGCTCGAATCCGACAAAGCGACGCTGGAAGTACCGTCGCCGGCCGCGGGCATCGTCAAGGAACTCAAAATCAAAGTCGGCGACAAAGTTTCGCAGGGCACGCTGGTGCTCACGCTGGATACCGTCGCCGCAACCCACGCCGCGCCGGACAAAGCGGCGACGGCGACTGTGCAGCAACCCGCTGCGCCGACGCCGACGCGTGCCGCGCCACCCGCCGCATTGTTCACCGGCGACACGGACACCGAGTGCGACATGCTGGTGCTGGGCGCCGGGCCCGGCGGTTATTCCGCGGCTTTCCGCGCGGCCGACCTCGGCCTGAAAACCGTGCTGGTCGAGCGCTACGCGGCACTGGGCGGCGTGTGTCTGAACGTCGGCTGCATTCCATCGAAAGCGCTGTTGCACGTCGCGGCGGTCATGGACGAGGCCGCGCATTTCGCGGAACTTGGCGTCGACTTCGGCAAACCGGTCGTCGACCTTGCCAAGCTGCGCGCGCATAAAACCAAGGTGGTGGGCAAGCTCACCGGCGGTCTTGCCGCAATGGCCAAGGCGCGCAAAGTCACGGTGGTGCGCGGCTACGGGCACTTTCTAGACCCGCATCACCTTGAAGTCGAAGCGACCCAGGGCGACGGGCAGGACAAGACGGGCGGCAAAACCGTTATCTGGTTCAAGCAGGCGATCGTGGCGGCGGGTTCGATGCCCGTCAGGCTGCCGTTCGTGCCTGAAGATCCGCGCATCGTCGATTCGACCGGCGCGTTGACGCTGCCCGTCATTCCCAAACGCATGCTCGTCATCGGCGGCGGCATCATCGGGCTTGAAATGGCGACCGTGTATTCGACGCTCGGCAGCCGCATCGAAGTGGTGGAAATGCTCGACGGCCTGATGCAGGGCGCCGACCGCGATCTGGTGAACGTGTGGCACAAATACAATGCGGCGCGTTTCGACCAGGTGATGCTCAAGACCAAAACCGTCGCCGTCGAGGCAACACCCCAGGGGATACGGGTCAGATTCGAGGGCGAACAGGCGCCCGCCGAACCCCAGATCTATGATCTCGTGTTGGTCGGCGTGGGGCGCAGCCCGAACGGCCATAAAATCGGCGCCGACAAGGCGGGCATCGCGGTCGATCAGCGCGGCTACATTGCCACCGACCAGCAGATGCGAACCAGCGTGCCGCATATCTACGCTATCGGCGACATCATCGGTCAGCCCATGCTCGCGCATAAAGCGGTGCATGAGGGACATATCGCGGCTGAAGTGGCGGCCGGCCAGAAATCTTTTTTCGACGCGCGGGTAATTCCGTCGGTCGCGTACACCGACCCCGAAGTCGCATGGGCGGGCCTCACCGAAGAAGAAGCGAAAAAGCAGGGCATCAAGATCGGCGTCGGCAAGTTTCCATGGGCGGCGAGCGGTCGCGCCATTGCCAACGGCCGCGACGAAGGCTACACCAAGCTTATTTTCGACCATGCCACGCATCGCATCATCGGCGGCGGCATCGTCGGCACCCACGCCGGCGACCTGATCAGCGAAATCGCGCTCGCCATCGAAATGGGCGCGGACGCGATCGATATCGGCAAGACCATTCATCCGCATCCGACGCTCGGCGAATCGGTCGGCATGGCGGCCGAAGTCTACGAAGGTGTGTGCACCGACCTGATGCCGACCAAGAAGTAACTAACAATACCGGCGCGCCGCGAAAGCGGCGCATTTCTTCCGCCGCCGCACGATCATTGGGTCTGCACGTGGCAATTGTCTGCGATAATGTGCGTTTAGCAAAGTGACCTCTCATGCGAATCTGGGTTGATGCGGATGCCTGCCCCAACCCGGTCAAGGAAATCCTGTTCCGTGCGGCGGACCGGACGCGGATCGCGCTGACCCTGGTCGCCAACAAGCCTTTGCGCACCCCGCCGTCGCCCTATATCAACACGATCCAGGTCGCCGCCGGGTTCGACGTGGCCGATGACAAAATCGCCGGCGAGTTGTGCGCCGGCGATCTCGTCATCACCGCCGACATCCCGCTTGCCGCCGCCGTGATCTGCAAGGCCGGCCATGTCCTCGATCCCCGCGGCGAGCTCTATACCAGCGACAACATCGAGGCGCGCCTGACGTTGCGCAAATTCATGGATGAATTGCGCGCCAGCGGCGTGGACACCGGCGGCCCCGCGCCGTTTAACCACGGCGACCGGCAGGCCTTCGCCCAGCAGCTGGATCGCATACTGGCGCAACACGCCCGTGCCGAAATTGCTCCCAAACAGCCGGCGCCGGGCGCATAATTACGCCTACACCATGAAAGGATAAGCCATTGGCCAAACCAAACTATCAATTTGAAAAGCGGCAGAAAGAATTGACAAAGAAGAAAAAGAAAGAGGAAAAACGCCTGCGCAAGCTCGGGGAGAACCCTCCGCTTGCACCGGAATCTCCGGCAGCGAATCCCGTTCCGCCGCCGCCCGAGGGCGAAACCCCGTAGCAGTACACACTCCGGGCGGTCACTTCATGGCAGTCACCAAAACAAAACTCGCAAAGTGCATTCATCACCGCGTCAGGCTGCGGCCGCCCGCGCGCCGCTTCCGCGGCGTCACGGAACTTCGCATCATGGACGACGATTGGCTCTTGCAGGAAGTCGAAGACAAAGCGGTAAGAATCAGAAATATCCGCACCGACCACGTCGCGGTTCTCGGCTTTAATCAGATCAACGAATACGTGGCCGACCCCAAGCGGGAATTCGACGGCTTGCGCCACGGCTTCCTTGAACTTCGCGTGCAGGTATTTTTGCGCGGGCCCGAACTGGTAATCGAACCGCGCCCTTCGGCCGCGAAACCTGCAACCGCGAAACCTGCAACCGCAAAGCGCGCGGCCGCGCCGCGCAAGGCCGCGGCACCCCGCAAACGCAAGAAGATCTAGATAGCTGGCACTAACTTGAGCCTGTCGCATGGATAGCCAAATGGCTATTCATGCGACAGGCTCCCGTGCTTCGAACTCGGCGTGCAGTGTGAGTTCCCACGGGTCCAGCTGCGATATCGCCAACCGCACCGGGTCGCCGGCGACCGCATCACGCAGCGACGGCACGCGCATCACCAGCGGCAGACGGTCGCAGCGGACGAGATTGTCGCGGATCACCGTCGCCTCCAGCACCGTAGCATTTTCCTGTTCGATCCAGCGCAGGCACCAGTAGCGTTCCATGTTGCGCTGGAACTCGGCGTAGGCGTCGTACGCGAGCTCAAAATCGCGCAACGCGGCGAGCAACGATTCGTCGCCGGCCAGGTAAGGCGCCGGCACGCCGCCGATCAGTGCGATCAACTCGCGCTGATTAATGAGGTCGACGTAGCGGCGTAGCGGCGAACTGGCCCACGCATATTGCGCGACGCCCAGCCCGTCGTGCCGGGACGCCACCGTCGTCATGCGCGCAACGCCATTGCT
Source organism: Betaproteobacteria bacterium (assembly GCA_043759115.1). Classification (GTDB taxonomy): domain Bacteria; phylum Pseudomonadota; class Gammaproteobacteria; order Burkholderiales; family SG8-41; genus PALSA-1004. Next base: position 26,177 of record JAYVME010000327.1, read on the forward strand.
CTGCGCGCGATAAATCGCCGCATAGCCGGCTTTGGCGAGCTGGCCGCCCCACTCGGTATTCGCGTAGATCATCAGTTCGGATACCACCTTGTCGACGGGCGACCCGCGCTTGCGTTCGATGATGCGCACGCGCCCGTCGTCCACGTAAAAATTGTATTCGGCGCGCTGTATTTCGCCCTCGTCGGATTTGCCGCGCGCGGCCTGCAGGTGCTGCGCGAAGTGCCACAATATCCGCAGTTCTCGGCCGAACTCATGCGCGATTTCGCCGGCGGCAAGCGCTTCGGCGTTAAACACCGGATCGAGCTCACTATGCCGCAGGTTCGCGGCGATCGGCACCAGTTCGCACCGGCTGTGGGTATTGATAACGGCGCCATCGCCGCCGACTTCGGCGTACAACGACAACGCGGGACGCGCGCCATCCGCCAGGAGCGTAAATGCGGCGATCGCGGCCTCCGGCAGCATGGTGATTTTCTGCCCCGGAAAGTAGACCGTGGAAAGCCTCTCGCGCGCGATCACATCGACCGGCGAACCGGGCGCGATACCGAGCGCGGGTGCGGCGATATGAATGCCGATCTGCGTATGGCCGTTGGCGAGTTTCGTCACCGAAAAAGCGTCGTCGATTTCAGTCGTCGTCTCGTCATCGATGCTGAATGCGCGCACTTCCGCGCGCGGCAACCCGGCGGGCACCGCCACCGGCGCGATTTCGCCAAACGCGGCGCCGCGTGGAAAATACTCGAACAAAAAGCGGTTCAAATGATATTCGTGCGGCGAATTGATCGCGCCGCAGTTCGCCAGCACCCGCGCCGGCGCCAGCTTGAGTTGATCGCAGGCCGCGTCGAGGGCTTTCCACTCGATGCTGTTTTTGTCCGGCGCATACAAGAGCTTCGACACGAGCGGCCGGAACTCCGCCGGCAGCCGGCCGGCGCCGAGATCATCGGCCCAGCGTTGCTTCTGTTCGGCCTGCAGGCGTTTTTTTTCGACGCTCGCGAGCGCCGCCTTCAGCGCTTCGGCGGGTGCTGCTTTGTAGCGCCCGCGGCCTTTCTTGTAGAAGTACATCGGCGCGCCGTGCAGCTTCAGAAGCAGCCCCGCCGCTTCAAGCGCGCTCGGCGCGCGACCGAAATACTCGCGGCCGAGTACATCGAACGAGAACTCGTCGGCACCGCAGCATTGCCACAGAAAATCAACATCGACCTGCCCGGCAACCTGCTGCGCCGCGTCGCTGAACGCCCCCAGCGCGGGCTGGTCGAAGCGTAAGAGAATGGCGGACGCCTTGATTTTGCTGCGCTTGCCGTGCGGCGCTTCGACCTGCAGCGACGTATCGTTGTCGGCAAGGATGGCGCCGGTTTTGAAGGTGCCTTCTTCTTCGTAAAAAACGTTCATGAGGAATGGAGGCAGGCGCGCCGCAAGCGGGGAGGTATTGAGCGAGGCGCGAATTATAGCTTAACGACAGCGCTTACCCGCGCTCAACCCGCAAGCTCAACCCGCAAGATCGGGCTCGCCGCAGTGGCGCAGAATCTCGCCGCGCACGTGATCGCGCAGCAGCATCACGTTCTGCCATTCCGTTCCGGCCGGCGCAATCGGCGCGCCGAAGCGCACGCTCGCCGCGCCGCGGTACGGAAACCAGTCGTCTTCGCGCAGCATCGAGCGCACACCGCGCAGCGCCACCGGCACTATCGGCACGCCGGCCTTGGCGGCGACCGCGAATGCACCGGTGCGAAATGCGCGCAGCCCGGGTCGGCGGTCGAACGTGCCTTCCGGAAAAAATACCGGTGCCTTGCCGTCCGCGAGCGCCGTCATCACCTGATCGACGTCTTCGACGCCCTGGCGCGCATCGAAGCGCTCGACGAACACCGCGCCGATGCCGTGCAAAAACAGGCGCGGCACGAAATGATTGACGAATTCGCGCTTGGCCACGAAGGCGTGTGGAAAATCCGCCGGCAGCGCAGCCGTCAGCACGATGCCATCGAGATAGCTTGCATGGTTGACCGCGAGCAAGCAGGGACTATTCGGCAAATGCTCGAGCCCCGCTACGGTGAGCGGCGTGCGTGTCAGGCGCAATAGCAGACGCGCTGCACCCCGGATCAGCGGCCGTGCGTTGAGTGGCCGGCCCATCACCGCAACCGCCGACCATACAAGCGGCGCCAGCAGCAGAAAAAGCGCCCACACGTACGCCGCATACAGCAGTTCGTTAAACCCTCGCATGACGCGGCGCAACTGCGGCAGCGCGCCGGCCCACACCAGACGCGCGAACTGCCACCACACCGGCGCCGGCCGCGTGCTCTGGCCACCGCGCTCGTAAAATTCACAACTCGCGGCGCGCCGGATTTTGCCGCTCGAGGTCTTCAATACGGTATGCGGCGGCGCGAGCACGATATCGTCGGCCGGCATGCCCAAGAGATCGACGGTAATTTCGTTGATCGCGCGCCGCAATTTCTCGCGCACCGCCGCGTCGGTCTCGCGCGTCTCCGCGAGCACGATCAGGCGCTCGGTGCCGGCGGCCGGATCGGCGCTGCCGAAGACCGCAACGCAGCCGCGCCGCACGCCCGTGATGTCGCCGACCGCCTGCTCGAGTTCGTAGGGATAAACGTTGCGGCCGCCGCGTATGATCAGATCCTTGACGCGGCCGGTGAGAAAAATCTCGCCGCCGACCAGATATGCGTAGTCACCGGTGTCGAGCCATTCGCCGTCGAACAACTTGCGCGTCTCAACGGGATTGCGGTAGTAGCCGCTGGTCGACGACGGCCCCCGGAATTCTAGGCGCCCTTCCTGCCGCTCGCCGAGTTCGAACCCGGTCGCGCCCAGCACGCGCACCTGGTGTCCCGGCAACGGCACGCCGCACCCGACGAACTGCAGCGCGTGCGCGTCATCTGCGGACGCCGGCAGCGCTTTGCCCTCGCGCATGAACGCGTCGCGCTGGATGCGGTCGATCATCGGGCCGCGTCCGGGCGGCTGCAGCGCGAGCCCGACCGACGATTCCGCGAGGCCGTAGACCGGCGCCACCGCTTGCGGGCTCAGTCCATATTTCGCAAAGCGCTGCTGGAAAGCGGTGATCGTCTCGGGACTCACCGGCTCTGCGCCGTTGAACGCATAGCGCCACGAACTCAAATCGAGCCCATCGAGATCGCGGTCGTCAATCTTGCGCAGGCATAGCTCGTACGCAAAATTGGGCGCCGCCGAAAGCGTGCCGCGGTGGCGGTGGATTGCCCACAGCCAGCGCTGCGGCCGCGCGAGAAACGCGAGCGGCGACATGCTCACGATCGGGAACCCGAAGTAGAGACTGGCGAGCCACGAGCCGATCAGTCCCATGTCGTGATACAGCGGCAACCAGCTCACGAACACGTCATTCGGTTTGGCCTGTACCACCTCGCCCATGGCGCGGATGTTGGCGAGCAGGTTGGCGTGCGTCAGCACGACGCCTTTCGGATTGCCGGTGCTGCCCGAGGTGTATTGGAGGAACGCCGTGTCGTGCGCCGCAATCGCCGGCCGCACGAGCGGCGTGCGCGTCATGCCAAGTTCGCCGCCGGTGATGACGCTTTTCAACGTTTCGATCTGCGAGCGCAGTAACATCGCCACCGCTTTCGCTTCCGGCACCGTGATCATCATCGTGGCGCGCGCATTGGCGAGTATCGCGACGTGCCGGCGCATGTGGTCCTCGATCTGCGACAGCCGCACGGGCGGATAGATCGGCACCGGCACGCCGCCGGCGAGCAGAATGCCGAAAAAACTGAAAAAGTATTCGCGCCCGGTCGGCAGCATGATCGCCACCGTGTCGGCCGGTTCGAGGCCACGCTCGATCAAGCCCGCCGCGACCGCCTGCGCGCCGGCGGCGAGCTCAGCGTAGCTGATTTCGAGTTCCTGCCCGTCGTCCGCGTAGAGATAAATCTGCAGTTGCGCGGGATGCCGCGCAACGTGCCAGTCGAGCACCGCGGGCAGCGTCGTTGCTGCCGCCGGAACACCGTGCACATCTTCGACGGCGAGCGCCTTGACAGTCTTGTCCGCAAGCGCATGGTGCGCGCCGTGCGCGGACAGCACGAAGCGCACGAAGTCGCGCGGGGTCTCCGCGGTATTCAGCGTCTGGTCGGGCAGGCTCACGCCGAAAGCGCGTTCGGTGCGCAGCAGGAGTTCAGCGCGCGCGAGGCTGTCGAGTCCGAGGTCGCGCTCGAACGAGCTGTCGAGCGTGACCGCCACCGTGCCCTGCGGGCGCGATTCAGCCACGAACTGCTCGATCAATCGCAGCAGGCGCGGCGCGGTATCGCTGGCGGCAGGAATGTCCCCGGTATTGACCCCGCCTTCTTCTTCGGAAAAAACGTTCATTGATTTTGCCGGACCGCGAATGCGGCGGCCAGGATTACTTGCGCGACTCGAGCGCCAGCCGCACGGCGAGTCCGGCCAGTACCAGCCCCATCAGCCAACCCTGCAATTTAAGCCATAACGGGCGCGCGGCGAGCCAGCTCGCGATCGCGTTCGCCGCCCGCACATAAAGCGCGAAATCGACCGCGGCGCAAATGCTGATCTGGATGAAACCGAGCGCGATACTTTGCGCGAGCACCGAACCGCGCGTGCTGTCGATAAACTGGGGCAGCAGCGCGATATAGAACATCGCGACCTTCGGATTGAGCAGGCTCGTCAATAGCGCCATGCGAAAAAGTTCGGCGTCGGACGCGCGCGTTAACGCTGCCGAATCGACGTCTGGCGCGACCCCGGGCCTGAATGCGTTCCACGCCATCCACAACAGGTACGCCGCGCCGGCGTATTTGACGATATCAAATGCCAGCGGGACCGCGAAGAGCAGCGCGCTCAACCCGCAGGCGCTTGCCAGCATGTGTACAGTGAGCCCTAACGTCGTGCCGGCGAGCGAAACCACCCCGGCGCGCTGTCCGTGGCAAATCGTGCGCGACATCAGATAGGCCATGTTGGGTCCCGGCGTCAGCGCGAGTATGAGTGCCGCGAAGGCGAATAAAACGAGTTCGTGCGGCGCGATCATGCGGGGTCGGAGGCGTGACGGGGAAGCGCGATTATACGGGGCGCGGGCGGTTCAGTCCCGAATTCCGCAAAACCCGAGCACGGTTTCGATGTATTCGGCGAAATCGCTGCAGCCGTGATCGCCGCCGTCGATCACGCGTTGCCGCGCGCCGCGATATTTGTCGACCGCCAGCCGGTAGTCCAGCACTTCGTCGCCCGTCTCGACCAGCAGCAGATAACGCCGCGGCGTGATCGGATCGACCTCGAGCGCGCGCAATTCGTCGACGTGCCGCGCCGTGAACTCGTAGTCTTCCGCGGTGTGCAGGTTTTTCTGCGTACCGACGTAACCGGCAAGCATTTCATACGGACGCACCGCGGGATTGACGAGCACCGCGCGGAACTCAAATTTCTCGGCGAGCCACGTCGCGTAGTAGCCGCCGAGCGAGCTGCCGACAAGCGCGGCTTGCGGATACGAGCGCGCCAAATCCGCGAGCAACTCTGCCGCGGCGGCCGGCGAATGCGGAAGCGCCGGCGCGACAAACTCGTGCGCGCGGCCGAGTGCGGCAAGGCGTTCGCGCAAAAGTCCGGCCTTGAACGACGCCGGCGAACTATTGAAACCGTGGATATAGATCAGCATGTCGGGGAATTGAGCCATTGAGTCACTGAGAAGCGAGCTCAAAAACATTTTGAAACCACCGATGAACGCCGATGAACTTAAATAAGCGCAAAAGACTTGGCGCCGGTTAGGGGCCAAAACTGGATTTTATATCGGCGTCAATCGGCGTTTATCGGCGGTTGCTTGTCGTTGTCGTGTTTTCGGGACGGGTTCTGAATCGCCGAATCACTCAATCACTGACCAACGCGGCGCGCGGTTTCGAGCAGCAGCGTGTCGTTGCCGCGCGCCGCCACCAGCGAGATTCCCAGCGGGCAGCCGTCGAGCGTGGCGAGCGGCAGACTGATCTGCGGCAGGCGCGCGAGGCCCGCGATGCTCAAGAGGCTCATCGCGCGGCCGCGAAATTCGTCGAGCGCCGCGGTCGGCGTATTCTTCTCCGGCGCGATCGTGTGCACCGTCGGCAGCACGAGCAACGCGTTGTCCTGCAAGAGTTCCGCCATGCGGCGCGCAATGTCTTCGCGTTCAGTTTTGAGCGGCGCAACGTCATTCGCGCTAATCGTCGCGGCCCATTCGAAGCGCTCGCGCACGCCCGGCCCGAATTGCGGTTTGACGCGCGTGATCCAGTCGCGATGCTGCGCCCACGCCTCCGCGCCCTGCAGCTTGCGAAAAACCTGGAACCACTGCGGCAGGCCTGCACTCGACACGGTGACGTTCTGCGGCTTGCCAAGCGCGGCGATGACGATCTCGAGCGCCGGCTGCAACGCGGTGTCTGCCGCGCCATCAAGTAATGCAAACGCATCCTGCGCGAGCAGCAGGCGCCCGGGTGCCGCCGCGGGACTATCATCATCGAGCAGCACGCGGCCGACACGTTCGAGCAGCGCCGCGTCGCGCGCGAACCAGCCCACCGTATCAAAGCTCGCCGCCAGCGCGCACGCGCCCGCCAGCGAAATTCGCCCATGCGTCGGGCGCAGACCGTAGATGCCGCAAAAGCTCGCCGGCGCGCGCACCGAGCCGCCGGTGTCGGAGCCGAGCGCAAAATCGACCAGCCGCGCCGCCACCGCGGTAGCCGAGCCGCTCGACGAGCCGCCGGGAATGCGGCCCGGCGCGTTGACGTTGATGGGCGTGCCGTAATGCGGATTCTCGCCATTCAAACTGAATGCCATCTCGTCGGTCTGCGTTTTGCCGACGATTTGCGCGCCCGCGTCGAGCAAACGCTGCACGGGCGGCGCGGTCGCAGCGGCCGCATCATGCGTTGCCAGCCACGCCGGGCTGCCGAAGCCGGTCTGGTGCCCCGCGATATCGTAGAGATCCTTGATGCCGCAGGTCAGTCCCGCCAGCGGTCCGCCCGCCGCGCCCGCGACCTCGACATGGGTGTGCCGGCAAAACGCGCCGACGGTATCGCGATCCAGTATGTTGGCCATGCGCGCATTTTACCGTGCGCAGCGGCGGCGCGGTCAGCTGTGCTAACATTTCCCCCTCTATTGCTTCCTTCGGCGCGCGCTGTCATCGCATGAAATCCGAAACCGGCCAGTTGCTTAACTACATCGAGCGCAACATCGAGCGCACGCTGGCGGACTGCACGAGTTGCGGCAAGTGCTTCGACGTCTGCCCGATGACGGCGTATTCGGACAAACTGGCCGGTCAGACGGGTGGCGCAGTCGTCGCGGGCGTGCTCGATATCCTGCGCGGCAAGGGCGGCACGCCGGCGGCGGTCGAATGGACGCGCCTTTGCACGCAATCGGCGACGTGCATCCCGGCCTGCCCCGAAAACGTGAACCCGATGCTGATGCTGCGGCTGTCGCGTATCACGGCACTCGGCTCGACCGGTGCCGAGGCGCTCTTGCCGGACTCCAAGCACGACCCGCATTTCTTCCGCCGCATTAACGCATTTGCCTCGCTGCAATTGAGCGAGGCAGAAATTGCAAAGTGGCAGCGATGAGCGAGCGCGTCGTTTTCTGGTACGGCTGCAACGCCATCCGCCACGGCGACATCGTCCACAGCGCGATCGAGTTACTGCGCGCGGTGGGCATCGAGTCCGACGTAGCGGGCGGCCCCGCCTACTGCTGCGGCACGATCAAGGACGGCAATCTGCAGGCAGCGGCCGGCATGGCCACGCGCACCGTCGAAAAATTCAACGCGTCGGGCCGCGACAAGGTCGTCACCTGGTGCCCGTCGTGCCACCGTCACATGGGCACGTTCATGGCCGGCATCGCCACCGCCAACTTCGGGATCTCGCACATCACCGAGATCCTGCATGCGCGCCGCCATTTGCTCGCCCCGCTCATGCAGCATCGCATCGAGCGCAAAGTGGTGCTGCATACGCATACCGGTTTTTACGAAGTGGATGCGAATCCGCTGGTGGCCGATCTGTTGCGGCTGATACCGGGCCTCGAAGTCGTCGTCACCGATTATTCGGCGCCGGGCCACATGTGCTCTGCGTTAGCACCCATCCCCGCCGCGCTGAAAGACGTCGTGCGTCATTGCGTCGACCAGAGCGCGACGCACGGCACCGCTACGCTGGTGACGGTGTTCCACTCGTGCCAGCGCCTCTTGTGCGGGCTGGCCACGACCGACGGCATCAAGGTCACCAACTACGTCAACCTGCTCATGGAATCCATGGGCATCGCCACCGCACCGGACGATTACGCGCAATGGAAGAACGCCGGCTCGGAGGCCGCGATCATGGATGAGATCGGCCCCGAGCGCATTGCGAAAATCGGCACGGAGTTCTTTGCGCAGCAAGTCATGCCGGAACTGCGCAGACTGCCCGAGAAGTAAAGCTTCCCGCGCGGCCGTTTATACAACTTCCAATGAGTATTAACTCATCGTGGGCCGCGCGCGGCATGGTCGTCGCGCCGCATGCGCTCGCCGCGCAGTCCGGGCTTGCTGTCTTGCGCGAAGGCGGCAACGCGCTCGAAGCCATGGTCGCCGCCGCCGCGACGATTTCGGTCGTCTATCCGCATATGAACGGCATCGGCGGCGACAGTTTCTGGCTCGTCCATGCGCCCGGCAATGAAGTCACCACCATCGACGCAGGCGGCCGCGCCGCCGGCCGCGCGACACCCGACTTTTACCGCGAACACAAAGTGAGCGCGATCCCGATGCGCGGTCCGCTGGCCGCCAACACCGTCGCCGGCACCTTATCCGGCTGGGCGCTCGCGCTCGATTACAGCAACCAGCGATGGGCCGGACGGTTGCCGCTCGCGCGCTTGCTCGGAGACGCCATCCATTACGCCGCCGACGGCATCGTCGTCACGCGCAGCCAATCTGCCAACACCAGCGCCCGGCTCGCGGAACTGGCAATGGTGCCGGGCTTTGGCGAACGCTTCCTCGTCAACGGCGCAGCGCCCGCAGCCGGATCAATCATGCGGCAATCGACGCTGGCGGCAATCATGCGCCAGCTCGCGAAACGCGGGCTGGCCGATTTTTACACGGGTGAACTCGCGCGCTCGATCGCCGGGGATCTGGCCGCGCTCGGCAGTCCGTTGACACTCACCGATCTCGAAGACCACCGCGCCGAATTGCGCGCGCCGGTCAGGTTGAAGCACAGCCTCGGCACGCTGTACAACATGGCGCCGCCGACGCAGGGCACGGTGTCGCTGATGATCCTCGGCATCCTCGATCAACTGCAGCTCGGCGTCGTTGCGCCCGACAGCGCGGATTACGTGCACCTCATCGTCGAAGCGACCAAGCAGGCCTTCCTCGTGCGCGACCGGCACATCACCGATCCCGCGTTCATGACCGTCGATCCGCAACATTTGCTGGAAGAGCAAGCGATCGCCGCGCTGGCAGCGGCGGTCAACCGCGACCATGCATTGCCGTGGGACGTTGAGAGCCAACGCGGGGACACCGTCTGGATGGGAGCGATTGACGCCGCGGGCCGCGCGGTGAGTTTCATCCAGAGCATCTATCACGAGTTCGGCAGCGGCGTCGTGTTGGAGGGAAGCGGCATCAACTGGCAGAACCGCGGCTGCAGCTTTTCGCTCGATGAACGCGCGCAGAATTGCCTGCAGCCGCGCCGCCAGCCGTTTCACACGCTGAACCCTGCTCTCGCGCAATTGAAAGATGGTCGCACCGTCGTCTACGGCACGATGGGTGGCGACGGCCAGCCGCAGACGCAGGCGGCGGTATTCACGCGCTACGCGGTGTACGGCCAGGGGATGCAGCAGGCTATCTCAGCGCCCCGCTGGCTGCTCGGGCGCACGTGGGGACAAGCGAGCAAGACGTTGAAGCTCGAAGCGCGCTTCGCGCCGGCGCTGGTCGCGGAACTCAAGCACCGCGGTCACGCCGTCGAAATATTGCAGGCCTTTGATGAAACGATGGGGCACGCGGGCGGGATTGCGCGCCATGCCAACGGCGCGCTCGAAGCGGGATTCGATCCGCGCAGTGATGGGGCGGCGGCCGGTTTTTAGAAATCGTTAGAGCCGCGCACGCCAAAAGCGTAAGCTATGCTTTTTCCGGCAGCGGCAGCTCGCCAAGGATGGCGTAGAGACTGTGGCGAGCACGTCGGCCGAGCTTGAAACGTTTATGCCGGCCGATATAGCGAAGTGGGGCGAGGTCATCAAAACCGCCCGCATACGGCCTGACTGATTTTTTCCGAAAGCTGGTGATTGAGAAGCGGTCTCAAGAATAGTGCGTAACCGCCGATGAACGCGGATAAGATCAAAACCGGGTGAATCGGTAATTGGGAATGGCGGGGGGAAACGGGTAGTTTCACTCTTAATTCATCACCCATCACTCATCATCCATTGACTTGGCGTTCATCTGCGTTCATCGGCGGTTGCATTTTTTTTTTGGGATGGTTTATAAATCACTGAATCGCCAGATTCTTGTGCTATAAATTCAGCAACGTCGTGAAACTCGCGACAAATCTATCGAGGAGTACCGGCGGTGGGTCTGACTAATGAACTATGCGCGATCATTCACGCGACGCGCTATGAGTCACTCGGCGTGGAATGCGTTGCGCGCGTCAAGCAGGCGATCCAGGACGGCGTCGCGGTGGCGCTCGCCGGATGCGGGGAGGAGCCGGTTGCGATCGGCGTCGCGCACGCGAAGAGCCTCGGCGGCGCGCCGCAGGCCAGCGTCTGGGGCGCGGGCTTCAAGGCATCGGTCGTGCAGGCGGCGAACATTAACGCGATGGCAACCCACGTGCTCGACTTCGAGCCGATGTGGAGCCCGCCGACGCATGCGGTGTCGCCGACGGTGCCGGTCGCGTTCGCACTCGCCGAACTTCACGGCGCAACCGGAAAGCAGATCATCACGGCGGTGGCCAAGGGACTCGAGATCCAAGGCCGCATGCAGTTCGCGGGCAACCAGTTCGTGCCCGAGCAACTCAAGTTTCACCCGCCCGGCGTGGCCGGCGTACTGGGCAGCGCGATTGTGGCGTCGGAGCTGCTGGGCCTCAACGTGAACGGCATGCGCCACGCGCTCGGCATCGCGTCGTCGCGCGCGGGCTCGCTGCTCGCAAACGTCGGCTCGATGACCAAGTGCACGCACTGCGGCAACGCCGCGGCGGCCGGACTTGATGCCGCGCTGCTCGCGCAGCGCGGGTTCACGGCGAATCCCGACGTGCTCGAAGCGCACAAGGGCGTGATCGCAACGTTTTACGCAGACGGCTTCGACGAAGCGCGCCTGCTCGCCTGGGGCAAGCCGTATCGCGTGGTTGACCCCGGGCTTGCCATCAAACTGTTTCCTTCGCAGTTCGGCACGCACTTTTCGATCACTGCGGCGCTCGACATACACCGGCAGTCCGGCGGCGCGGCGCAAATCCGGCGCGTGCGTATCGTGTCACCGGTGATGAAATACATCGACCGGCCGCAGCCCGAAACGGGGCTTTACGGCAAGTTCAGCCTGCAGTACACCGCCGCGGCCGCGATGCTCGACGGCAAAGTCGGCATCGACACATTCACCGACGAGCGCCGCTTTCGCCCCGACATGGTCGACCTGCTCACGAAAGTCACACTGACGCAGGATCCGTCCATCGTCGGTGATTTCCACCATATGCACGTCGCCATCGAAGCCGATCTCGCCGACGGCAGCCGCGTCAGCGCGATCTGCCGCGCACCGAAGGGATCATGGGGCGTGCCGCTCGCGCCAACTGACCATCGCGACAAACTGCTCGACTGTTTCAACCGCGCCCTGCCGGCGGCGCAAGTCGACGCACTGATCGACCTTTTCGAGCGACTCGACACGCTCGATGCCGGCGGTGTCGAACACCTCGTCGCGCTGATCGCATCATCAACTTATGGGAAAACATAATGCGCAATTCCATTCTGATATCTGCCGTCGCGCTGCTCTTCGCCACCCCCGCATGCAATAGTGCGCTCGCGCAAAAAGACTATCCATCCAAGCCCATCAGGCTGATAGTTCCTTTTGCACCGGGCGGCGGAACGGATATCGTCGCGCGCCTGCTCGCGCAGAAACTGACTGAATCTTTCGGGCAAACGGTGATAGTGGACAACCGCGCGGGCGGCGGCGGCACGATAGGCGCCGAGACCGCGGTGCGCGCAACACCCGACGGCTACACGGCCATCATCATGTCGGGCAGTTACGCCACGAATGCGGCGATGTTCAAACTTCCCTACGACCCGGTGAACGACATATTGCCGATGGGGCTGGTGGGCAACACGGCGTTCCTGATAGCGCTGCATCCGGCGGTGCCGATAAAAAGCGTCGCTGAACTGATCGCGTTCGCCAAAGCCAAACCCGGCGTGCTCAACTACGGATCATCGGGCACCGGCGGCATCGCCCACCTCTCCGGCGAGTTGTTCGACCTGCTGGCGGGGACCCACATGACGCACGTCGCATACAAAGGCACCGGCCCCGCGCTGAACGATTTGCTCGGCGGCCAGATCCAGCTGATTTTCGGCAGCGCGCCGTCGACGCTCCCGCTCGTGCGCTCCAACCGCCTGCGCGCGCTCGCGGCCACCACCACCAAACGTTCGGCAGCGCTACCCGATCTGCCGACCGTCGTTGAAGCCGGCGTGCCGGGCTACGAAGTCGTGTTGTGGTACGGCGTGCTCGGCCCCAAAGGCCTGCCAAAAGCAATCGTCGAGCGCTGGAACACGGAAATCCGCAAAGCCACCAAGCTGCCGGACACGAGGGAGCGGCTCATCTCCGAAGGCTTCGATATTGACGACAGTCCGCCCGAAGTGTTTCAAGCCACGCTCAAGCGTGACGTCGCGAAGTGGATACGCGTCGTGAAGGAGGCGAAGGTCAAGCCGATTCAATAAGCCGGGCGCAGACGCGCGGCGCTGGAATCGAGGGTGGAGTGACCCATCGTTTGACCGGGGGCGACGTGATTACCATCCCCGCCAAGACACCGCACCAGTGGAAAGACACTTCGAAGACCGGGTCGGTCGGCTACTATGCAGTGAATATCGAGCAGTAGAGAGCGTAGTATTAAATAAAGGGGAGAAACACCATGATGGCGAAATCGCTGCCGGTCGCAGCCCGCGTGTTGCTGCTGGCGCTGGCGTGCCCATGCATCCCGGTTCACGCGCAAACTTTTCCGGCGCGGCCGGTGCGTATCGTGGTGCCGTTCCCGCCCGGCGGCACTTCCGACATTCTGGCGCGCTCGATCGGCCAGAAGCTCTCCGAGGAATGGGGCCAGCCGGTGCTGACGGACAACCGGCCGGGTGCGGCCGGCAACATTGCCTCCGAGAACGTGGCGAAATCGAAACCCGATGGCTACACGCTGTATATCAATACGGTCGGCACGCACGCGATCAACCCGGCGATCTACGCCAAGCTCGCGTTCGACCCGCTCACCGATTTCACGCCGATCACCAATCTCGTGTACCTGCCCAGTGTGCTGCTGGTGCATCCGTCGGTGCCGGTGAAGAACGTAAAGGAGTTGATCGCGCTCGCCAGGAAGCGCCCGGGCGAATTGCAGTACAGCTCGGCCGGCAGCGGCGCACAACCACACCTCACCGCCGAGATGTTCAAGACGATGGCCGGCATTAATCTCCTGCACGTGCCGTACAAGGGCGCGGGACCGCAAATGATCGGCGTGCTCTCCGGCGAAGTCGCGCTGACGTTCGCCACCGCGCCGTCAGGCGTGCCCTATGTGAAAAGCCGCCAGTTACGGGCACTCGGCGTCACCAGCGGCAACCGCATCCCCGCGCTGCCCGAGGTGCCGACCATCGCCGAAGGCGGCGTGCCCGGTTACCTGGCGGTCGGCTGGAACGGCCTCGTCGCGCCGGCCGCGCTCCCAGCACCGCTCCTCGACAAAATCCACGACGCCGTCGTGAAAATCGTGCGCACGCCCGAAATCAACGCGCGCCTCGTTGACCTTGGCGCCGAGCCCGCGCTCTCGACGCCGGCCGAATTCGCCGCGCTCATCAAAGCCGAAATCGTCAAGTGGGCGAAGGTTGTGAAGGAATCGGGGGCGAAATTGGATTGAGTTTTATTTTTCCCGGTGGCAGACCGGGGGCTGGTAACTTTCTTTTGCTTGCCCAAAAAGAAAGTCACCAAAGAAAAGGGCACCCCGGTGAGCCGCGCCTGCGCGTCCCCTGTGTTACTCGACGAGTTCGGGGTCTGTGGAACTCGCTCGAAGAATGAGAAAACACGTTGAGGGTTGCGAGCTCAAACATGTCCTCGACCACGGCACCGAACTCGCCTGTGTTACTCGGCGGCACACAAGGGGTCCTTAAGCGAGCAGCGTAACGGTGCAAGCAATGATGTAATTGCCGGATTTTGAATTTCAATCTTGTATTTAATTCTGCTCAGTCACCGCGCCCAACTACCAATCCACGACTCTGCTTCCAAGCGGGTCCCCTGTGAGACGCCGAGCAGTCGCAGACATGGCCGGGAATTCGGCGAGGACTGTTTGAGCTCTCGCACGTTCATCCGTGTTTTCTCACCTCGAGAGCGAGTTCCACAGCCGCCGGTCTTGTCGAGCAGCACAGGGCCACCACGATTAGTGGCGGTGAACCGGGGCGGCCTTTTCTTTGGCTACTCTTCTTTTGGCCGCGCAAAAGAAAGTAGCCAGCTGCCGGGCTGCCCCCGGCGACCCTGGATTCCCGCGAAGCGGGAATGAAAGGTTCAAGTAAAAAGTAACCAGCCCCGGGTCTGCCACCCGGTGAAGAAGTCAGCGTAAGCGAAAAAGGTCAGCGCGGTTGTTTACCGCGCGTTCGCGACCGCGTCTGCAATCAGCGCTCTAATCCGCTCGACGCCTTCACGTGCGACTTCCTCAGGCGCACGCCCCCATAACGTGGGGTTCGGCGCTTCATAGTTGATATAGCCGTCGTAGCCTTTTTCCATCAGCAGTTGCAAAACTTCGCGCCAGCGCACTACACCCTTGCCGGGCGGCAGCCGGTCGAGCGCGGCGCCGGTCGTGGATATCGGTCCGGGCGGCACGTCGCTGAACTGGAACGCGATGATGTCACCGGCCGGCACATCTTCGAAAGCACGGCCGCCGTCGCCGACACACTGCGCATGGTAGGTGTCGATCAACAGGCCGCCGTTGGGCTGGTTCGCCAGCGCCAGAATTTCGCGCGCCACCGCGAGCCGGTTAACGACCGGATGGCGCGAACCGAATTCCAGCGCACAACGCAAGCCGTGCTTGTGCGCGATCTCGCAACCGGTGGCGAAATTGCGCGCGGCGTCTTTCACGTTAGTAGCGGGATTGCTCCCGGGCGCCACCATCATGACTTCGCAGCCGAGCGCCGCCGCTCTGGCACACATCTCCTCCATCGAGTCGAATAGTCTTCGCTGTTCGTCACCCTGCGCGAACAGCATTCCGGATTCGAGACCCATGCACGACACCACAAGGCCGCTGGCGCGGATCATGGCCAGCACCTCTTCGTTGCTCATACCGTCTTCGATACAGCGCGTGAAATCGACGTGACGCAGCTCGACTGCGTTGTAACCGGTCTCGCGCGCGATGCGCAGCACGTCGGCCAGCGGCGTCGTGTCCAGCGTCCAGCTGTGCAATCCGATACGATCGTTGAGGTTGGTCAAGGACATCCTATTGAAGGCAATGACGTTCGACGGTCGGAGGTTAACGTTTTAGTTGTCCGATTCGAGCCGCCACCAGTTGGCGGCACATTTCGTTATTTGTTTTCTCCGGCTTTGAAAATTGACTCAAGCCAACTGCGGTCTTTTTCCAAGAGCGCTTTAGCGCGGTCATGTTCTTCCTGGTCTAAGAAGGGAGTTTCCCGGAAACGATACTCAATTGTCGCCAAAGAAAGAATTGAATGCTTAAGCCCTCCGCGAATCCATCGTCGATCCTTGGGTTCGCCACGTGCATATTTAGAGACTGCGGCATCATTGGGTTCAAGGAACTTTACATGAACGCCAGACGGCAGCTTCAAGGGAATCATGCGGGTTTCCCAGCCCTCTGGAAGGGTGGGCAATTCAGGGGGAACAGCATCGTAATAGTAACCATGCTTACGTTCGAACTCTGAGCCTTGTCCCCATAGTCTTCCTAATTCGTCTGTCAATTTGGGGTCATGCTCAGGATAGGCGTCAACATCGATTG